>CAYGWT010000181.1:0-2123 GCA_964353625.1 uncultured Candidatus Bathyarchaeia archaeon
ACATGCTGGACAGGACTACCAGGTTTTGGCTATTAACGCTCCGTCCACTTTATGTCATTAAGGCTTTGTCTCGACACCGCCTACCTCCGATGGCGACCAATTGGCGATAACATCGCGATAATTCAAGGAGAATGAACACAAGTGGATATCCATATTGTAGAAGCGCCCGCAGGAGTCTTCGCCATCGATAAAGATGGCTTAGTGATTGATAAGATACTGTTTGGCAAGAAAGCAAATGAAGCCGCGGAGAAGCTCAACCGACTCCAATCCGGAACCCCTGCCCCCGAACTAAGAGAGTTTGTGTCCTCGCTGCGAAAAGCAGGCTTCGACACCATGGTAGCAGAGACAGGCGCACTAGCCAAGGCACTAAAGTCGATCGATGAGATGCCTACTAGAGTCGAGGCTGGGACCACCACGGTAACGCAGTTCCGAGAGAAACTCGCAACCGACTGGAAAGGAAGATCAACGTGGCTTAAGCAACAGAAACTCGATGTCAAACCAATCGTCGACATTGAGGAATATCTCGGATTTATTCGGCAGGTGACACTGGAACTCGCGCGAGGAGCAGTCACCATAGCGACAGCGAAGCGTGACCTCTATGCAGTTCAGGCCGTCCGTGCGATCGATGATATCGACAAGACGGTCAACCTTTTCGCGGGACGAGTACGAGAATGGTATGGTTTGCACTTCCCTGAACTTGATCGCCTCGTAGAAAAACATGATACTTACGCTCGACTTGTAGCTGATCTTGGCCTGCGATCAAACTTCACAGAAGAGAATCTCGAGAAAGAAGGGATCCCGACGGAAAGAATCGAGCAGATGGCCTCATCAGCACGCAAGTCCATGGGAGCCAGCTTCCCAGAAGAAGACTTGGAATGGTTGCGGTCATTCTGCAGAGACACTCTGGAACTCATGAAGTTTCGAGAGAAGGCCGAAACCTACGTTGACGAGGTAATGAAGCAGGCCGCCCCAAACACCACTAAAATGTTGGGGCCTCTCCTTACGGCACGACTAATGTCGATAGCAGGAGGATTGGAGAATCTAGCCAAGATGCCGGCAAGTACTATGCAGATTCTGGGGGCGGAGAAGGCGCTCTTCCGGTCATTGAAGACTGGGGCTAGTCCGCCAAAGCATGGAGTGATCTTCCAGTACGCATCGATTCATCAATCGCCTCGCTGGCAGAGAGGAAAGATCGCAAGAGCGCTTTCCGGAAAGCTCGCGATCGCCATAAGGGTTGACGCCTTCGGAGGAGACTACATGGGCGATAAGCTCACGAAGGATCTGGAGAAGAAGATCTCCGATATTCAAGAGAAGTACAAGGAACCGCCAATGAGACCACCAGAGAAGCAACCTTTCCAGAGGAGCCGTTTTGAGCCAAGAGTTGCGATCGATGCCCGAAGTCGCTATCAGCCAGAGAAGCAACCTTTCCAGAGGAGCCGTTTTGAGGGCCGCAGACGTGATCAACGTCGAAGACGTTAGCCCCCACGAACGATTCGAAGGTGCATATTGGGTCAAGTTTCAAGATAACTCACGTCGGCTCGCCACGAAGAACCTCAGCCCCGGCCACTCCGTCTACGGAGAGCAATTAGTGAAGCTTCGTCAAAAAGAGTACAGGCTGTGGGATGCGTATAGAAGCAAACTCGCGGCTGCAATACTGAAAGGGGTAAAGGAGGTCTCAATTAGTCCAGGCCGGAGAGCCCTGTATCTTGGTGCAGCGAGCGGAACCACCGCGAGTCACGTGAGCGACATCCTAGGAGACGAGGGACTGGTCTATTGCGTCGAGTTCGCTCAACGGACAATGCGGGAACTCATCGATCACGTCTGCTCTGAGAGGTCCAACCTATCTCCCATTTTAGCTGACGCGAGACATCCAAGCGCCTACCGATCCCTTGTTTCACCTGTGGACACAATCTACTGCGATATTGCTCAGCCCGAGCAAGCAAGAATCCTCGCGGACAACTCCGACCTTTTCTTGAAGAAATCAGGGACCGTAATGTTGGCCGTGAAGTCGAGAAGCGTGGACGTAACAATGAGCCCGGCTACTGTGTTCACTCAAGAGAAACGCACGCTTGTGCAGCGAGGATTCGAGATCATCGACACGGTCCGATTGGAACCCTATGAAA
>CAYGWT010000182.1:0-1505 GCA_964353625.1 uncultured Candidatus Bathyarchaeia archaeon
GTTTATCTCTTATCTCGTCAAGACTGGAGGTGTTCGTCATCCAGTTCTCCAAGGTGGTGTTTCCGAAGCCTTCATTGCATTCGGCGACTAGTATTATTGTGCCGCCATCCTTGACGGCGTGTGAGGCGTTCTCTATCGCCTTATGCGCTTGATAGAGGTTGATATCTCTTGGATAACCACCTGCACTTGCGAGCACAATATCCGCCGGTTCTCTGATGGGCACTTTCTCTTGGTCATCAACGATTTTCGAGGCGGCTCGCTGTGCGGCTATTGGATCTCCGGCGAATCCGCTGACGATTCGATTCGACTCGTCTAGGACGACATTAACGACGTATCGTAATCCCGTCAGTCGTCCTGCTTCTTCGAAGTCTTCACGAACCGGGTTGGAATCGATGACTCCTGGTTCTGCGTTTGGAAGAGTCATTAGGCTGTGATTTCTCTCGATCGTCTCTTTGCCCGCGAGGCCAGGTACCACTGCCTTGTAGCCGCCTGTGTAGCCGGCGAAATAGTGCACGTCGACGTTTCCGATGGCAAGAGCGAAATCTGTTTCGAGAAGAAGCGGGTTAACAGATATCTTGGTGCCGCGGGTGGTAGTTCCGATGTATTGCACGGAATCCACTGTGTGATCGATGACTTTCGAAATTGAAGTCGAATACGAGCCTAGAAGTGCGCGTTTCTCAGCGGGTGTGTGGCCCCTATGTGTTCCTGTTCCGATGAGGACTCGGATGTTGTCGCGGCGAACGCCTGATGCCTTGAACAATCGCATGACATGGGGGAGGATTGTCCGTGTCGGGCAAGGCCTCGTGATATCGCTCACTACAATTGCGACTTTGTCCTTACGGTCAAGGAGTTTCGGGAGAGGTTCTGTGCCTCTAGGCGCAGCTAATGCTTGAAGAACGCTTGGGCCACGGTGGACTGACGGTCTCGGTTTCACGATCTCGAGCAGACGACTTTTCGGGATCTCAAGTTTCACGGAGCCTTTTCCGTATCTGAGAGAAACTCGCACACCGACAGTCCTCGCATTGGTCGATCAATTCAAGCGGTCTCATAGAGGTTTTGATGAAACAAAGCTTCGCAAAATCGTTAACTAGAGGCAGTCGAAGTAGCAGAGGTTAAGCGGGGGTACCCGAGGCCAGCCTTGATGCTGGCGGGAACTAGGTCTAAGGGGTAGAAGCGTTCAGACGCTGCCTCAGCTTCAGGAGCCTATGGCGTAGGCCTTCGGGGGTTCGAATCCCCCCTCCCGCACCACTCGAGTGACGGAATAAAGCGCAGTTTTTTCTAGCTTTTCTTGGTTTTGGTGGATGGAATTACCGTTAATACTTCAAGAATCTGTGTTTTACCGGTCTCGGGTGTCGTCGATTAATAGCATCGAGATGGGCCTGGCGTACTTCACTCTTCCAGTAAGAGTTGCCAAGTTGACGGGCTTGGGTCAGGGTAAATGACATCTTCACAAAATCTGATGCACAGATTCTCAAGCCACTGGTAAATTCACTCGACGATCCGAA
>CAYGWT010000183.1:0-2080 GCA_964353625.1 uncultured Candidatus Bathyarchaeia archaeon
GGAATTGATGAGCGAAAGAACCGAACTTACGCCTCAAGTTCAAGAAGAGCTGGTCAGGCTACAACAACTACAGCAGACGCTTCAGGCCGTAGCCTCCCAGAAGCAACAGCTAGAGATGGACATGTCAGAGACTGACAGAGCACTAACCGAACTTGAGAAAATCACCGGCGAAACCCCTGTGTACAAGAGCGTTGGGAGCATCTTGATCAAAGCACACAAGGATGAATTGCTGACGGAGCTGAAGGAGAAGAGGGAACTGCTCAACACGCGAGTAACCGTACTAGGAAGACAAGAAGAACGAACCCGCGAGAGACTCAAGGACATGCAGGAGAAACTGCAAGAGAAGCTGCGAGCTCCCAAGTCTTCGCAATAATCGCTAAGCAACCATAGTCTCTCTTCTCAAGCGGGATCAAGCGTGAATATTGAACTCCGCCGAACTCCTACTGACGAAGAGATAGAGCTAATCTGCGCTGCGGCGGAAGAGACTGCTCGGAAATTCATATTGTCAAAAATCCCTCTGAAGAAAGTTGAAGACTTGAATCTCTCAGTAGAAGCTCTCGGTGACAAGCCACTTTCCCTCACCGTTGAGGTTGGTGTAGAGACCGATATTGAAGACCCCGAGCTTCGCACAATCATTGACAGCGCGGCAGATGCGGCATTTGCAGCTGCAGAGGCAAAAGTCCGGGAGCTGAACCTATGCGAGACTTCAAACAACTAGCGAAAACGGTCAAGGCCTCCAGGAAGATCCTGATAGTCGGCCATCAGAATGCCGACCCTGACGCAGTGTGCTCAGCATACCTCCTGTCCAGAGCGCTAAAGCACATGAACAGACGACTGGAAACAACCGCGGTGTCCCCCGACGGCGTCAGCAAGGTCTCCGCCCGAATCTTAACGCAGCTGTCCTTCGAAGTGGCAGACACCGCAAGGCCGGATGATTTTGATGCCATCTTCACAGTTGACACGAACACGCTACAGCAACTGGGCAGTCTCCAGCAGCCTATCGAGACCTGCGGCAAACCGCTTATCGTGATCGACCACCATGCTATTCACCCTGAGACACGGACTCGGGCTGATGTCCTCATAGCAGATGATCAAGCCAATTCTGCATGCGAGGTAGTGCTTGAGATATGCAAAGCGGCGAAGCTCCGACTGACGAAAAAGGACGCCCTCGCTGCCTTCCTGGGGCTCGCATACGAGACGGGCCACTTCGCGATCGCAACAACGAGATCTCTGAAGCTGGCTTGCAGGCTTCTCGACCTTGGCGTCGATGGAACAGAGGCGCTGAAGATCATTCGCGTTCCTATGGACAACTCTGAGCGAATTGCTCGACTGAAATGTGCTCGGCGCATGAATTGGGAGAGTATCGGCGGATGGCTTGTTGCATCTACCGTCGTAGGCTCATTTCACGCATCCGTCGCACGCTCATTAATCGGTTTGGGCGCACATTTTGCCATCGTTGGTGGAGAAAAAAAGGATAGATTGACACTCAGTTTCCGTTCTACTGGCGAGTTCTTTACCGGAACGAACTTCCACCTTGGACGTAACCTTGCAACAATTCTAGGCGAAACAAACAACGGAGCTGGCGGAGGTCATTCCACAGCTGCTGGCGCAACGGTCCAAGGAAATCCGGATGAAGTGATCAAGAAATCTGTTGAGCTGTTCAGAACGTACCTCGAGAGAGGCAAATCACTGGCTGAATGAAAGGCTATAGATACGATTTGCACCATAATGCTGTGCCTACTTACCACTCTTACTCGACGGGTCTTACTGCGCCTAATCTGGCGCTAATTTCACACAATCGAGCGAGGAGGACTCGGGGAGAGTTAAGAGCGGGGCTCATATCACATTTGCTTAAGGTAAGACCAGTGGGCCTAAACGGGGAACCTCTGAAGCGATGGGGAAGGATGTTGACAAATGCAGTCGAATGGTATGAGCGAAACCTGAAGAAAAAGGATGAGAGGGCCGAGTATATCTTATCGAAAGACGAGTTCTCGGGATTGACTCAGATCAAGGCTTCCATTAGAGATGGAACGGAGATAAAGGGGGAGATACACGTCAGACTGCTTACACACATTATCGA
>CAYGWT010000184.1:0-13748 GCA_964353625.1 uncultured Candidatus Bathyarchaeia archaeon
TTTGAGTGTGACTCTTTCTTTGTGAGCTGCTTCCAACTGGCTAGGTGCTCTTCCGTCTCTTCTGGCTTGGTAGCTTCGTATTTGCGGCTGCTAACATAAGTCTTTCAACGCTGAGTGCTTCCAGCCGGTCCAGTCTCCCCATAAGTTCCTTATTCTGCTCCCGCAGTTCTTTTATCGTATCCTTCATAGCACCGTTAGAAGCGGATGACAGAAACGTGAGTCGGTCAATGCCTTTCCCATATTGGGCTTGCAGTTCATCATCACTTAGTCGCAAATAGCTGCTGTCTAATCCGAAACTGTGACCCATGAAGCCTTCCACTAATCCACGATCCACGCCAGCTGAAAGCATATTCGAGAAAAAGTATTTGCGGAAACAGTGAGGATGCAATTCATACCTAGCGGATTCTACATCAAGTTTCTTTCGTAATCCCGTCCTAATGAGAGAGCGCATCACTCGTCCGTACAGGGCATTGGATCTCTCTGGAAAGATAGTGGTGTCCAACTGATTCACATGGTCGCCTAGGTACTCACGCAGTAGCTCAGTGGCTTCTCCACTAATGAAAACCACTCTGCGTTTCCTGGTCTTTGTCGTGCCTGCTTTCAATATGATCTTAGAAGATTCCCCTATCTTACCGAATGTGATATTGCCTACTTTGAGCTGCGTCAGTTCCCCTATTCTCATGCCGCTGGAAGCTAACATGCAAATTATGGTCTTCGTCGGCAGCTTCGACTGAAGCAGGATCCTCTTCATTTCCTCTCTGGTTGGGGCTCGATCAGTTGAAATCTCGTAGGCCTGCGGTACGACAACCTTCTGCTTAACCTTCTCGCTACTGATCTCAACGTCTGAATCAACCAGGAACCCCTTGACCGCTCCGAGGTATGTAGTGATGGTTTTCGGAGCGCGTCCATCCTTCTGCGAGCTAATAACAAAGTCTTGAAGCACCTGATAGGGGTCAAGATGCTTCTCTTTGATCTCCTGAACTGCCGCGTCTGGGTTAGCAGTTCCTCGACTTTTGCTCCATGCTCTCAGAGCGAAGTCATACGTTATCGCTGTATCGGCGCTTCGGACTCGCTTCTTGCTTAGGTAGTCAATTAGCACTCTCTATCGGCATGAAATCGCTTCGCTTAGCATAAAAGGCTTTCTAAGCAGCATGAAATAGTGGATCTAGAAGCGTCTAAGTTTCCTTCCCACCTTGAGGAGTTTCTTACTCAATGAGGTCGGTCCACCCGCAGGCTGAACAGATCCGGTTCTTATCGCTTGGAGAATGTCATCAACGCTTTTTGAGTTGCTGTCAACCAGAGTGTAGGCATCGCCTACAGCCTCAGGAATATGCGCGTCGCTCCCCGCAACCATTGGCAGACCTATCTGATTCGCCACTCGTTCAGCCAATCTCCTGTTGAGACGGAAAAACAGGGCGTCAGAATTGATTGTTTCGATCGCTTCAGGTCTGGACGTTAGTTTGAGCGGATCAACACATGGAGATATCGGGTCGAAAGGATGTGGGACTATGGCAACTCCTCCGAAGGCGTGGATCAGCGCAATCGTCTCGTCAGCTGTTCTTCCTTTTGCAATTGGATCGGATATCCCAAGTCCAATGATGTGTCCTTGTCGTGTTGACACTTCGATTCCGGGTAGGATGATCGTTTCTGAACTGCTTACTTCGGTGAGCAAATCGTGATTAGTGATGGCCACGCCGTCAAGGCCCCTCTTCTTTAGGATCACTGGGAGTTGTTCCGGTTCCACGAACGAATCGTCTGAACCAGTTGTGTGTACGTGAAGGTCGATCTTGAGTCTCATTGGAGATAGACCTAACTCATTGAACGCCTTGGATGCGAATGCTGATTTGATCGTCAGAGATCTTCTTGAACAATGGTACGGGATCGCCTATTACGTGGCCTTCACGTAGAAGTATCTCGCCAGCCTCTTCCCAACGCCTCTTGGAAACGCCATTCTGTAAACCAAGCTGTGCCCAGATTGAATCGGCCGTCGTGGGCAGGAAAGGCGCGAGCAAGACCACCAGGGATCTCACCAATTGTGCACATATGAACATCGTCGTCCGAGCGCTTACAGCCTCTCGCTTGATTGAATGCCATGGTTCACTTTCGCTGAGGTAGAGATTTCCATCCCGAGCAAGGTCGATCACCGCGGATAGGCCTTCTCTCAGCTTGCACTGATCAAGTGCCGCACTCGCCTTCCTGGGCGCTCCCTGAAGCTTCGCTAGGATCGCCTTGTCACGCTCGTTGAATTCGCCTGGTGAAGGGATTGTGCCTGAGAAGTTGTTCTTGATGAAGGTCAGTGTTCTGTGGACGAAGTTGCCGAGTACGTCGTTCAGGTCTGCGTTCACTCGTGCTTGGAAATCCTTCCAAGTAAAGTTGGCGTCCTTCGTTTCAGGTCTAATCGCGATCAGAAGATACCTCCAGTAGTCGGCTGGTGCAACTTGCAGCGCCTCGTCCATCCAGACTCCGATTCGGTGACTCTTCGAGAACTTCTTGTTGTCAAAGAGTATGAACTCGGTCGAAGCCACTTGCCACGGCAATACGTACGGGTCTTTCGTCGCCATGAGCAAAGCTGGAAAGATTATTGTGTGAAATGGGATGTTGTCTTTTCCAATGAAGTGTACGTTTTTCGTCTCTTTGTCGAACCAGAACGTCTTCCAGTCGTCTAGTCTCCCGTTTTTCTCGGCCCATTCCACAGCCGCCGAGACGTATCCCAGAACTGCTTCGAGCCAGACATAGATCGTCTTCTCCTCTGCGCCTGGGAAAGGTGCTGGAATCCCCCACCTGTTATCGCGTGTAAGAGCTCTTGGGCGTAATCCTTCCTTTAGCCATCGCTTCGAGAAGTTGCGTGCATTCTCCGGGAGTCCAGTGCTAGAGTCGATGTAAATGCTCAATGAATCAGAGAACTTGGGCAAGTCAAAGAACCAATGCTTCGAGGACTTAACAGTCGGGGTTGTGCCGCAAAAGGCACAACGGGGTGATTTCAATTCTAGTGGGTCAAGGACTCTGCCGCAGCTGTCGCATTGGTCCCCTCTCGCATTGTCCTTGCCGCAGTGAGGACATATCCCCTCGACGAATCTATCCGGTAGAAAGCGCTCGCACTTGGGACAGAAGGGAAGATTGACGGTTTCGCTGTATATGAAACCATTATCGTAGACTTTTCGGTAGAATTCTTGAACGTATCTCTTGTGCACAGGGTTCTCAGTTCTAGTGTAGTTGGTGAAATGGATCTGATACTTGTCCAGTAGGTCGCATATGGCGGCATGATATTCGTCTGTGAGTTGTTTGGGAGACACTCCCTTCTTGATCGCCTCAACCTCGATTGGAGTCCCATGCTCGTCGGAGCCCGTGACAGAGATAACATCTTCGCCTTTGAGCGACAGATATCTTGAGAAAACGTCCGCGGACAGAAGATGGATAAAAGTACCAAGGTGTGGAAGTGTATTGACGTACGGCCATGCTGAACATACTATCCACTTGCCCAATCCATGTTCCTCCACGACAAGCCGTTAATTCGATTACAGGCCCTGCAAGACTGCTGGTAAGACGCGAGTTGGCAGATGCCTAGAATTGCCCCTCCAAAGGCTTGACAGCGCATACGTAACCTTCCGAATAGATTAACATTATCAGTTAATGCAAATGGGAATGAAGAAATAGCGCACAGACAATGTGCTCCTGAGGAACAACACGATGAGCGACGAGTACACAAAGCTGCTCGACAGTGCGATAGAGAAGATCCCTAGGAAAACCTCCTCCGGTGAGAGGTTCGAGCTGCCGTCAATCCAAGGAGTCAGGATGGGAAGCAGAACCATCATCCAGAATTTCAAGGAAATCGCCGACCGTATGAACCGAAATCCACTCCATCTTCTGAAGTTCCTTTCAAAAGAGCTCGCGACCGCTGCGACAACTGATGGAACACGCGCGATCTTGAAAGGAGTGTTCAGGGTGGAGTCAATGAGGAGGCTATTGGAGATCTACACGCAAAGATTCGTGATCTGCCCAGTCTGCAAGAGACCTGACACGAAGATGGACAGGGAGAAGGGGCGCACATTCCTCACATGTGAGGCCTGTGGTGCAAGATCACCAATATCCACAACTTGAGAAGTGTAGGACCGTGGAGGTCCATCTTAGAATCATAAATGACAAGCACAGAATGCTGGTCGCCGTTTGTGATTCTGGACTACTAGGCGAAACGTTCAGACAAGGTAGGATGAAGCTAGAAGTGAGCACCGAATTCTATGGAGGCTCATTATGCTCGGTCGATAGGGCTATGGAGGTGCTTGCGGAAGCAGATCTTGCTAATCTTGTTGGCAAGGCGACGATCAAGGCAGCCGTCGATAAAGGCCTGGTAGACCCTCAGGCAGTGATCTACTTCGGCCCAGTCCCCCATGTGCAGATCGTGA
This sequence comes from uncultured Candidatus Bathyarchaeia archaeon, assembly GCA_964353625.1. Classification (GTDB taxonomy): domain Archaea; phylum Thermoproteota; class Bathyarchaeia; order 40CM-2-53-6; family 40CM-2-53-6; genus CAVPLU01. The sequence goes on from CAYGWT010000184.1 coordinate 4,401, forward strand.
AACTGTAGGACCGAGCTCGTCTGAGTGTATTCTTTTAATGTGGCCTGTAAGTTACACGAGTCCGCGAGCTTTGAGAGTGGGCTGTTGGGTAAGAAGAAAGTCCTCAGTGAAGGCCAACTTCGCGAAATGGTGACCCCGGGGCAGGGTCAAATGTTCGGTGCCGTAACGCAGATGCTTGGGTACGATAGACTCCTTGTCAAGTGTGCAGATGGGCATGAGAGGGTGTGTCGAATCAGAGGCAAGATGAAGAGACGCGTCTGGATAAAAATGGGGGACGTAGTCCTTGTCGCACCTTGGGACTTCCAGTTTGAAACTCGCGGAGACATTCTCTGGAGGTACACTGAAGCCCAAGCCCAGATACTGCGACAAAAAGGCCAGCTTGTAATGTAAGTGCTTGTTGGTGCCTGTCTGTGGCGTGGTCGAGGACTGAAGGACGGCTGAGGCTAAGACAGGCCCGTTATGAAACTACTCGCTTGATGAGAGAGAAGAGAAGTGAAGAGCTAGAAGCGCTAGAACAGGTCTTCGACAAGTCTACGCTTATGGTAATCTATCATATGCTCGACACCGGCAAATTGTCCAAGATCTCAGGCGCCGTTAGGTCAGGCAAGGAAGCGAAAGTCTATTGGGGCATTGGCCCCAAGAAGAATGAGATCGCCATCAAGATCTACTTGACCTTGTCTGCTGAGTTCAAGAAAGGCAGGCTCGCATATATAGAAGGAGACCCGAGATTCGAGAGGACGCGCACCGACACGCGATCGCTCGTCTACCTCTGGGCTCAGAAAGAATTCAGGAACCTCAAACAGGCTCATGAGGCAAAGGTGCGAGTTCCGAAGCCGATTGCAGTGGTGAAGAATGTCCTGCTCATGGATTTCATAGGCAGTAAAGGCGAGCCGGCTCCACTGCTCAGGGAAAACGTTTCGAAAAACCCTAAGAGGATCTACAGGGAGCTGATCTCGTACATTCGACTTCTATATCAGAAGGCTGAGTTGGTACACGGGGACCTGAGTGAATACAACATAATGGTTTGGCGCGGGCATCCTGTCATATTCGATGTTTCACAAGCTGTTGCGATTGAGCACCCGATTGCGAACCGATTACTTATGAGGGACATCTTGAACTTAAACCGCTACTTCCACCAAATCGGCGTGGAAACCGAAGATGAAAGTGATATCTACGATCAGGTGGTGAAAACAACTGTCGACCAAGACTAGTACGATGATTCCTCACGACAGAATAGGCGTCGTGCTCGGCCGCGAAGGAGCCACAAAAACCGAGATCGAGCGAATGTTCAAGGTCAAACTGAATATCAATAGCGAGTCTGGAACGATCGAAGTTACCCCATCCGACGACAATACTGACCCATCAACTATACTGCGTGCAAAAGATGTAGTCACAGCCGTCGGAAGAGGATTCTCCCCTGAGCGCGCAATGGCGCTGCTCGACGACGATATGGTCCTTGACGTAATCGACCTCCGCGAACTCTTCGGGAAAAATGAGGGCGATATTAACCGCATCAAGGGCAGAGTCATCGGCAGCGAAGGAAAGATGAGGCAACTCCTCGAAGAAATGACAGACGCCAAAGTCTCTGTCTACGGCTCCACCATATCGATGATCGGAGAATTCGAAGCCGTTTCCGCTGCAAGACAGGCAATCGAGATGCTGATCAAAGGAAAACAGCACTCGACCGTGTACAAATTCCTTAGAAAGACTAAGACCGAGAGCAAGAGAAGAAAGACATTGGAGCTGTGGGAGAATCCCTCCAAATGAGCATTCCAGCTTCTGCAAAAGGTTTGGGAATGAAAGAAGTCCTCACCTGTGGAATCTCACGATGAAAGCAGCTGAGGTTTTTCAAGAGATCTCCCCTGCTGACTTTTTCTACAGAAACCGAGACATTGCAGGATTCACTAACCCGACGCGTGCGATCTATTCGACAATTCGGGAACTTATCGAAAACTCCCTCGATGCGTGCGAGGTGCACGGCATAACTCCGGATGTCTATATGAGGATCTCACACGAGTCCGGGCCAGCCGAAGGTGTCGGAGTGTACCGCATCAGGGTCGCAGACAACGGAATAGGTGTGCCATCGAAACTCATACCTTCGGCCTTCGGTCAAGTCTTATTCGGGTCAAAGTACAAGCTCAGACAGACGCGTGGACAATTTGGCTTAGGCGGCAAAATGGCCATACTCTACGGACAGATAACCACGCACTCAGAAGCAATCGTGATCTCAAGCACTGGACCCACCAAGATACACGAGCTCAGGCTCCGAATCGATATCCAACGCAATCAACCAGAGAAGATCAAAGAGATCACACATCCGAACCCCGATCGTTGGCATGGCACTGTAGTCGAGTTCTCAACCGAAGCGGACTACACGCGAGCAATGCCGAAAATTCTAGACTATCTCCAAGAGACCGCGATAGTCGCACCATATGCCAACCTCGTCTTTGTTGACCCCAGAGGTAGGCTCTACAAATTCGAGCGTTCGACAACTCACATGCCTGAGCCTCCCAAAGAGACCACTCTCCACCCCCACGGCGTCGATGTGGAGACTATGAAGCGCCTCATTGATGTAACACAGGCCCAGTCACTTCATGTCTTCATGAAAATGCACTTTCAGAGAGTAGGAGACACGACAGCTCGCAAGTTTCTAGAATACGTAGGTATAGCAGGCAAGAAGAACCCTAAGAAGATGACAAACGAGGAGATCGTCGCGCTCGTGACAGCGATGAAGAATTTTGAGGATTTCCTGCCCCCTGACTCGAGTTGCCTGTCCCCGCTGGGCGAAGAGCTATTGAATGCAGGGATCAAGAAAGAATTGGCTCCAGAGTACGTGGAGGTCTATCAGCGGAAACCCTCCGCCTACTCAGGCTTCCCATTCATTGTAGAGGTCGGAATCGCCTACGGCGGCAAAATCCCGAACACCGGCGGAATAATGCTCTACCGGTTCGCGAACAAAATCCCGCTTCTCTTCGATGAGGCAAGCGATGTTTCATGGAAGGTAGTCAAATCTCTGGTCGACTGGCGACACTACAAGGTCCTGCCCGACATGCCCATTGCCGTGTTTGTTCACCTTTGCTCCACAAAGGTCCCCTACAAAACAGTTGGGAAGGAATTCATCGCCGACCGACCCGATGTCGAGAGAGAGATCTTAAACGCTCTACGAGAGGTCGCAAGGCGCCTCTCCGTCTTCCTGTCGCGGAAGCACACAATCGAGCGGGAGAAGAAGCGACTGGATGTCTTTGAGAAGTATCTGCCCAAGATAGCCTTGTTCTCGACCAAGCTGGCTGGAAAGAAGAAAGAACCTGATGTTAAGCCACTACTCAAGAGTGTATTGAAATATGAAGAAGGAGAAGAAGAAAGCAGCTGAGAAACGAGCAAAGAAGACCGGGCTGATTAAAGAAAAGAAGGCAAAAGTCCTCTCAGCCCTGACTGGGCTAGGTGACAAACTGTACAACCAAATGGTCCACCGGCAATTCCCATCGATAGAAATGCCGAATCGATCCATCTACAACATACAATACGACCAGAAACTGAGACAATACATACTTGGGGAGAAGGCAGTCAAGCGCAGTTCAAGAAACATCAAGCACATTCGGCCTTTGACTCAGCTAGTATGGACGGCATCCTTTGTCAATGAACTCAGAGGACAAGATAGAACATCAACACTAAGAGACGTTTTCTATTCCGCGCAAGCCTACGAGATGAGTTTCACAGATCAGACCGAAAGTGACAACATCATCACAGACCTCGAAACCGTCATAGGACATTCGCGAGAGGACTTCAGCGTCTTCCCAGAAGAACGCTCAGCGATCTTCGGAAACCTCGTGATAGAGTACACTGTACCCGGCTATGAGGGCAAGACATTGAATCTCTCCTCACACCCAGACGGAATGATGATAGGCCCCGCCCTCACGAACGCGGAGTTCGTTGAATGCAAAGCCGACAAAATCATCGCCATAGAAAAGGGCGGCCTCTTTACCCGCTTCGTCGAAGAGAAAGTCCCCGACAAACACAAAGCGATCTTGGTCCATACCGCGGGACAAGCACCAAGAGCGACACGATCGCTCATACGACGACTTAGCCGAGAACTGGACCTGCCCGTTTACATATTCTGCGATGCTGACCCTTGGGGAATGCACATCGCCATGGTCATAATCTCAGGATCAGCAAACGCTGCGCACCTACGCGATCTTAATACTCCTGACGCGAAGTGGGCTGGAGTCTGGGCGTCAGACATTGTCGACTACGATTTACCCAGCGACAAACTGACTGACCTAGACATAAAAAGACTGTACGAACTTCAGAAGGATCCACGCTACGATGGTAAGCTCTGGAAGAGAGAGATTGAGACGTTTCTGAAAATCAAGAAAAAGGCGGAACAGGAAGCGTTCAGCCGGTATGGTCTTGCCTACATTGTAGACAAGTACCTTCCGGCCAAACTAAAGGAGATGGACGAGTACTAGACATACGCGAGAGGCTGCCGCTAACGCTGGGTCCTCTACGCGCTCTTTTCGGGAACGGTTCTTCTGGGTAGCTGTTTCTTCTCCTCTTTCTTCTTGACTTTCTTAACCATCTTGAATGAGCCCATTTGGCATCTGCACCCTAGATTTGACAGAGGTACCTTATAGCAATAAGGTTTAGCGCAAGTTCAGATCCTGGCTAGAGCATCCTTGACCTCGTCGTAGTTGGGCTCCTTACCTGGGTCCTCGCTGATCCACCTATAACGCACCACGCCCTTGTCATCAAGGACGAAAACGGATCGTTTGGCAGCAGTATACCCTTTCAGTCCAGCAAAATCTTCATGGAAGACATTGAACTTCCTGACGGTCTCTCTGCCATAGTCGCTCAGGATTGGGAACTGCAACTTGTTTGCTTCTGCGAACGCCTTGTTCGTGAAAGGATCATTGACGCTTATAGCGACTACCTGAGCGTTCAGTCTGTTCAGTGCTTGCATCGAGTCTCTGAAAGCGCACATTTCTCGGGTGCAAACGCTTGTGAAGGCGCCGGGAAAGAACGCGATAACAGTCTTCTTTCCAATGAAATCCTTCAGGGCCTGTTGTTTTCTGTCTTGGTCATGGAGCTGGAAGTCAGGCGGCTTCTGTTCTATCTCAACTGACATGGCTGAACAATTCGATCACTGTGCTAGGAGTGTACTGGGAGTTAATTGTTGCCCAGATTCGAACATTGACGCAATGACAGGTCGTTGAGTCCTAGATCCCGTGCGACTTACGATAGGCCATGGCGACTTGGCAATAGGTAAATCTGGCCTGCATGGAACAAGGACTCCGGTAGAGGGCGAGTTCTGATGAAGGCAGTGGTCTTTCACGAGCATGGAGGAATAGACAAACTCAGATACGAAGACCGACCGGAGCCTGTGGTGCGGGATAATGAGGTCCTAGTCCAGGTGAAGGCCTGTGCTCTCAATCATCTTGACATCTGGGCTCGAATAGGCCTTCCGGGCATTCAGATTCCCCTGCCTCACATCTCTGGGAACGACATTTGTGGCGAGGTCGTAAGCACAGGTAGACTCGTGACGCGAGCACGTTCAGGGGACGCTGTAATTGTCTCCCCTGGTCTCAGTTGCGGTGTGTGCGAGTATTGCCTCTCGGGACGCGACAACATGTGTCGATCCTACAAGATCATAGGCTATCTCACAGATGGCGGATACGCTGAACTAGTGAGTGTACCGGAAGTCAACATCATTCCTAAGCCAGAGTGGCTGAAACCTGAGGAAGCCGCTGCGGTCCCACTCGTCTTCATGACCGCTTGGCACATGCTTGTAACGAGAGCAGCTGTCTCTCCAGGAGAATATGCTCTGATCCTCGGGGCGGGAAGCGGCGTTGGCAGCGCAGCAATCCAGATAGCCAAACTCTTGGGTGCCCACGTAATCGCAACGGCCGGAAGTCAAGAAAAACTACGGCTCGCAAGGGGTCTGGGAGCAGACGATGTCATCAATCATAATGAACAAGATATCACGGCAGAAGCGAGAAGGATAACCGAAAAGCGGGGCGTCGATGTTGTCTTCGAGCATGTAGGCTCGGCGACTTGGGAGAAGAGCGTCAAAGCGCTGGCCGTCGGAGGCAGACTCGTCACGTGCGGAGCCACAACCGGCTATATGGGACAGACAGACATACGATACGTGTACAGCAGGCAACTGTCAATTCTAGGCTCATACATGGCCAGCAAAGCAGAACTGCTCAAAGTTATTGAGTTAGTGAGACAACGGCGGCTCAAACCAGTTGTTGATAGAATCTATTCACTTGCCGAAGCGGCGAGAGCACAGGAACGAATGGAGAAAAGAGAACACTTCGGCAAGATTGTCCTACGACCGTAGGACCAAGACCTGATTCGGCGTCTTGGAGGAATGCAGTTGCGCTCAGCGCCCAACGGCGCAAGGTCAATGATGCATGTTAGAAAGAAACTCGGTTTCAATTTGGCCCAATGGAACCCGAAGCAGGTTACTCAATGGTGAAGACCAAGATTGTCCTCTAGCGTTGGGGAATGCGACGACGAGGAGCATAGATTGCCAGCATCCCTTTCCAAACTTCCTCGTATGCACGACTCATCGTCTCTATGAGCGAACGACTATTTGTCCAAAACCCTGCGTCAGCGCCGGTTTCCAAGTTATCATCGTCGGGAATACATTGATAGTAGAGCAGGTTATCATGGTCGGCTATTACGATACGAGCAGGCCCTATCGCTTCTGAGTGCCTGAGTTCGGCGACTGGCAGGAGCATTCTCGCACTTCGCGTGCTCTCCTTAGTAATAGGTGCGATTATTCGTATCCGAACATTTCTCTTACGAAGCATACCTAGGTCCTCGAGCCGATGATCTGCAAGGATCTCGATTCCCTTCATTGTCGTCCAGAAATCGACGGTTTCTCGACAATTCTTCAGTATCTCAGACAGCTTGTGACGGACTTCAACCCTGCCCTTCAAGATCGTCAATTCATCTTCGGTCTTCCCAGCCTTGATCGCTTCGAGCCGAGCCAATGCAGGCGTTGCGCTGCTCCAGATCTCGTTGAAGTACGCGCGAAGGCTCCGCACAAACGAGCGACTACTTATCCACGACGAAACCTGTTCCGACCCGCGTCCGGCATCTTCCTCGATGCCCCCCATTCCGAAAAGGGCCTCCGCATCGTCAATGATTGACACTCTCGGGATTGGTCTCTGATCCAGATCCAAGTGCCTGAATCCGATCAGGTTCTGAAATGGCTCCACGACTCGTGCGGTGGCAGTGTTGATGTCTGTGATCACTCGGACCTTGCGTCCCCGTTTCGCCAGCATTGACAAAGTGTAGAGCCCCACACGACCGTTTCCTCTAGCAAGATCTGAAGCCCCCATAATCAAATCGATCTGGAGCTTCGAGTTCTCGCACATGAAAAGCAGCTTCTGCCCTATCCTTGCTCGTCCTTCAATGACTTGAAACCTCTCGAACTCTGGAGTTCCGATCTTAATGCCAATGCTCTCGAACGTACGCTCAAGAATGCCACTTCGCTCTTCGAGCGCTGCAAGCCTGTTCTTCCGTTCTGAGATGAGTAATTCGAGACATCGCGAGAAGGGGGCGGCTTGGAATCTGACCGGTTGTTCCAGGCTGGACTCAACTAGGCCCCTGCGTTGTAGGTTTCTGAGGGTTCGGTAGGTTTCCGTCCGGTTTAGTTTTAGTGCTCGTGCTACAACACTTGCTCTTTCAGCACCGCGCTTCGCGAGAAAGGTAACCACCTTGGCCTCGTTCTTGCTCAATCCGTACTCGGTGAGTTGGTCGACGATTTCCTCCATCGTTCGGGCGGTGTGGTGATCGAGGCTCATTATCACGCTGGATCCTGTCTGTTGCAAGACAGACACGCTATTGAATATAAGGAGCCCGCAGACCTTTCAGATGCTAGGTGCAAACAACATGCCGATCGACCCGGAATTTATGAAACTGCCAGCAACTCAGAATCATCTAGGTCACGAAGTCCGAGGCACGATTCAGTCGCCAAGGAAGCTCGGAATCCATGGTAAGACTGTTGCAGTGGACTTTGATGTCTGCATTGCAGACGGAATCTGCATCTCAGTCTGTCCAGTGAACGTTTTCGAGTGGTTTGCGACGCCAGACTGCGAGACCCCAAACGCGAGCGGACAAGCGATCCTGGCCGCCAAGAAAGCGGACCCGGCGAGAGAGAATGACTGTATCTTCTGCCGTGCATGCGAGATCCAATGTCCGGTGACCGCGATCAAGATTACAGAACCATAACTGCCGATACCGGCGCTGTCGCAGTCACCACTCTGTACTTTCTTTTTGCGCCCACTCGGTCCAACCGTGCTGAGGGACGACTGCCACTGGGTAGTAAGGCAAAAATCAGCGCCCCTATCTCTAGAGTCAGGAGTCGGCGATTAGGTGCAGTTCTCTTCGAGCTTCCCAACGTTTTTGGTCACAGTGGTGATCGTCACCGCTTCCGGGGCTCTCATGCCCGGGCCGCTCTTCGCAGCTAACCTGCTGCAGGGGACTAGAGGTGGAGCCAAGTCGGGTTTCATGATCTCATTCGGACATATGCTCGTAGAACTTCCGCTTGTCATGCTGATAGGTGTGGGCATCTCAAACCTGCTGAATCTTCCAGGCTTCTCCACGATCGTCGGTCTGGTCGGAGGATCCGCATTGATACTTTTCGGCGCATTCCAGATTAGAGATGTGACACGTGGCTCCTTCAACATTGAGCCGGTTAAGGATGCCAAATTGCATAAGAGGTCATTGATGCTCGGCGTTGGACTAACCGGGCTAAATCCGTTCTTCATCGTGTGGTGGCTAACGGTTGGCTTAGGACTCGTAGTTCAAGCAGTAGAGCTCGGAGCACTCCTCGGCGTCTTCATCATGTATCTCTCGCACGTGTGGATGGACTACGCTTGGTTGACCGGCACTGCATACCTCTCAGCCAAAGGCAAAACACTACTCAAAGCGAGAGGATACAGACTTCTGCTCGCCGGGTTAGCTCTACTCTTGGTATACTTTGGAGTAGGATTTGCTGCACGCGCCATATTTCAGATCAACATATTGCCCTGAACTCTGAATGTCAAACGCGCAACGCACGAAGCTTAGGCAGAAGAATGTTACAGTAGAATTCTCATCAAGAACAATCGTCCGACAATTGAAATCAATGCCGGATCTTGCGAGCGATTTACGGCCTTTGGAACGCTCGGTTCCTAATCTAGTTCCGGTTCAATGGTTTCTGTCGATGTCGTCGTGAACACATCATTTCCTAAATGAAGTAAGGGCTTGAATCGCTCGAGGTCGTACAGTCCCTTGAATGCGCCTTTTTCGGCGTAGGCTGTCAATACATCGCCTATAACGAGAACATGATCGCCTCTC
>CAYGWT010000185.1:0-2974 GCA_964353625.1 uncultured Candidatus Bathyarchaeia archaeon
ACTGGTGGGCACGGGTTGCCGCCCGCATTCTTGATTGTACTCACAACGAACTCTTTCACAACTTTCACCCCGTCCGCAGGAGTCAGCATCTTGAAGGCGCTCATGTTCTCGCATCCTCCGCCCTTCGCTAAGACCGACAGCTTCAGCTTGTCACCTGGGACGAGCCACAATGTGACCATCGCCGGCGTGTTATCGCCCGTGTTCTTCCGTCTCAGAGGATCCGCAACTATCGAGAACCGAAGGTATCCCTCACGATACCCATCAGCCACGCCCTTGTTTATCGCGTCGATAAAGCTTCCGCCTTCGACGTGAACATCCTGACCTATCTCGACAAAAAAGACGGCGTCCCCAGTGTCCTGGCAAATCGGATAGTCTTCTTCACGAGCGATTCGTGAATTATCGACCAGCTGCTGGAGGACCTCTTTGCCAAGCGGCGATGTTTCCGCCTGCCGAGCTGATTGGAACTTCTCCACCATTTTGTCACTGAGGTTGTAGGTTGCCTCTATGCACATGCGTTTCGTTTGCTCGGCGATGTCCTCGAACCTAATTATCTTCATCTACTCACTCTCTTTCGCGTGTAGGGGCACTTGCACGAAGTGACATCGTAGCGCTCATATGTATGACGAAGGGAAAGTGAATACAGTACTTATCCTCGCTCCAAGAACATTGTAGTAGTACCAGAGAAGGTAGACATCGGCAATTACCGACACTCAATTTCAGCTGTCATGATATCCCGCAGCGGACTGACGCGCCTTCCGGGCAGAGGAGAACAAGCAAGAAAGCCTAAAATCATGTTCTTCTCAATAGCGCTGACATAGCCATTGAGGGTGTACTATGAAGGCTGAGTATGACGTGGTAGTAGTCGGAGCTGGCATCGCAGGGTGCTTGGCTGCCACTGCACTCGGGACCCACGCGAAAGAGTCTAAAGTCCTGCTGATCGATAGAAACCCCAGGACAGAGCCTGGCAAGAAGACGCCCCTTGGATGGATATGTGGCGATGCCATGAATGCGACTCATGCCAAGTTCGTCCATGAGAGGCTCGGGATTACCTTTGGACCGCCCGAAATTGAGCATCGTGTCGACTCGGTCGTCGTTTGTTCACCTGACAGAAAGGTGAGCCACCCGATCGAAGGTTCAGGATTCCTACTGGACAGACCGAAGTTTGCACGCCGCTTGCTAAATGAGGCCCTCAGAACCGGAATTGAGTACCAAGATAAGACTCAGGCAGTGGGTCTCTTGACTGAAGGCGACTCCGTTACAGGGGTCGTCTGCCAAATTCAAGAAGGCAACCAGACACAATCACGCAAGATCACCTCAAGACTTGTGATAGATGCATCAGGGATGTCAACGGTACTTAGACGGAATCTCGGCATTCGAAGCTACATCGAGAGAGAGATACACAAAGATGATGTAGAACCAACGATTCGCATGAATGCTCGACTTGCCGATGACTCAAAAGTTGACACGTCTCGATGCGAGATATACTTGGATTCAGAAAAAGCCCCTGGAGGTTACCTGTGGATATTTCCAAAATCAAGCAACAAAGTCAATCTGGGTATCGGTGTCCAGCAGAGGCGGTCCGACAAACCACTCGATACCTTGCTCAAAGAATGGATCGCTGACACGCCTGTCCTTAGAGGCTTGACACCACTTACAGATGACGGCAACGCGCCCGGAGCATGGCCGGTCTCGGTCCGACACCAGAATGATAGCCTAGTCGCAAACGGATTCATGATAGTGGGAGACGCCGGTTGGTTTCCGAACCCCATAAGCGCCGGCGGAATAGGGCCAGCCATGACCGGCGGGGCGATAGCAGGCGAAGTCGCGGCTGCCGCGCTGCAGAACGGCGACGTCAGCGAAGCAAACTTGTGGGACTACAACACGAGATACGTTGAGGAGTATGGACACAAAACTGCCGCGCTTGAGGCGTTCAGAATCTACATGCAGAATCTAAACAATTCCGAACTCAACTATGCGCTGCGCAATTTTGTGACCAACAAGGAGGCAGTTGCCTTCACTTTTGGTGAGATTCCTGAAATGAGCTTAGCCGACAAGCTCATGAAAGTAGCCCTTGGCCTGGGCAAATTGACTGCCTTCCGAAACCTCGCGTTTTCCGTCTCAAAGATGAACGCGCTCAATCGGCTGTACAGCGAATATCCGAAGACGCCGTCCAATTTCAGCGAATGGAAGAAGAAAGCGGACGCACTCCTTAATGAAGTCAGAGCCAAGTTTCGATAATATGTAGCGGGCCCACAGGCCCATGTGTTAGCAATGATCAATCGAATCATGCTGCGACATCATGTTCTCGACCCAATATGCCTTTTCAGAAGTGACCTCCTTTTTCCATATGGGGATCTCTTTGTTCACGCGCTCCACCGCCTCTTCCAGAACTGGAAAAACGAACTTACGGCGAGTTCCGAGAACTACAATTATCAAGCTTTCATCTCCAACCCCAACCCTATCGACAACATGATGGATTGAGACGTCTACGATTCCTTCCCTCTTCGCAAGATCATCTCGGAGCTCGTGCAGCTTCTGGACTGCCACCTCCTTGAAGGCTTCATACTCAAGATACTGCACTTTACCACTCGAAGATACGACGGGATCCTCCTTTACAATGCCGATGAACGCCGCGATTGCGCCTGCTTTAGCGGAGCTAGGGGTCTTTCGGATTTCACGCATGACCTGTTCGGCGCTGATATCCCCACGAGAATGGATGCCGACGGTGCCCAAGAATCCCGCTGTGCATGACTAGATAGGCGCTGATATGAAAGCATCTCTCGTGCCCATGAGGAGTTGAAAGCATTTGCAACTATGGAAGAGAGGAGTGACCAAGAAGAGCACCATCGCACAGGCAAACGGTACTGTGAAGTTATCGAATGGCCTAATTGGACCGATCGTCAATGCCTCGGCAACGGTACCTACAAGAGCTCCTAGAGAGCAAAGGATGAGAATCGAAGCTAGACTCGTGGAC
>CAYGWT010000186.1:0-5985 GCA_964353625.1 uncultured Candidatus Bathyarchaeia archaeon
AGAGTTCAAATCTCTCCCGGCCCACCACTCAACTCGCTTCTCTCCTCATCTAGAGCCCGTTTTAGCATGATCTCGTATCCGGCAGTCGACTGCCTTTGGCCACTGACAGCTTTGGGATGGCAAATGCGTCATCCAAGATCCTTGTTTCTTGATTGACAGAGTCCAATCCATTTCTGAACACCGCTACGTGGATTGTTCCACCGCAGGGAAACAGTGCCTTGAATTCCAAACTCTGTTCATGTAGCGGCGCTCCTCAAGGCCTGCCCTCAAACATTGATGCTCTGGATATGCGGAACTACCCTTGAGGCAGTCAAAACTGGAGCATCTCAATGTCGAAACTCGATGCCTTCACGCGTATTCTCAGTCTCCGTCTTCACTGCGAGCGCATCGCATTCCTTAGCATTGAAGAAAGCTCTGAGATAATGACTGGGGCCATACAGCAACGAGCTTTCCCCACAGGGCGCCCACCTTCGAATCTAATCGTTTGAATCAATTTGCAGACAAGCCAAGAATCAACTGAAACAACCAAGCATCTTGAACGCGCTCGGTGGATCTCCTAGACTCATCTACCGATACCCCCAAAGCAGGCTTCGTCAATAGCGTTGTTCAAGTATGCAGAATCCAGCAATAGATGAGGGCGTGCACATGACCAGACGAATCGACATTCGTAAGATACTGATCATTGGATCGGGACCTATTGTGATCGGGCAGGCATGTGAGTTTGACTACTCTGGAACCCAAGCCTGCAAGGCTTTGCGCTCCTTGGGACATGAAATTGTGCTGGTCAACTCAAACCCGGCAACGATTATGACTGATCCCGGCATGGCGGATGTTACCTACATCGAACCACTCAATCTAGAATCCATAACGAGAATTATCGAAAAAGAGCGGCCGGATGCCATACTTCCCAACCTCGGTGGTCAAACCGGCCTCAACCTGACCGCGGACTTGGCCCGAACCGGTGTGCTTGACAAATACAATGTCAAAGTCATCGGAGTTGAGCCTGACGCTATCAGACGAGGCGAAGACCGGCTTGCCTTCAAAGAGACTATGATGGAATTGGGCATTGATATGCCTCAGAGTAAGATCGCCTACAGTGTAGCCGAAGCTGCAACTATCGCGGAAGAGCTGAGTTATCCAGTAGTAGTACGCCCCGCCTATACCATGGGCGGCACTGGCGGTGGCCTCGCCTACAATAGTGAGGAGTTGCAGGTCATTGCGGCTCGAGGCATCACTGCAAGTCTGATTGGGCAGGTGCTTATCGAGGAATCGGTCGAGGGCTGGGAAGAACTGGAACTGGAGATCATTCGTGACTCGAAGAACCACATGATAACAGTATGCTTCATCGAGAACGTTGATGCAATGGGCGTCCACACAGGCGATTCAATCTGCACGGCACCTATGCTGACTATTGACTCGACCTTACAGAGCCGCCTTCAGCAGATGTCCTACAAAATAGTCGAGAGGATAGGCATCATCGGAGGAGCTAACATCCAGTTTGCGCACAATCCAAAGACCGGGCGCGTAGTCATAATCGAGATCAATCCAAGAACATCCAGATCTTCCGCACTGGCTTCCAAAGCCACCGGCCTTCCCATCGCTCTGATCTCGGCCAAATTGGCAACAGGCTTGACGCTCGATGAGATACCATACTGGCGAAGGGGAACTCTGGACAAGTACACACCGTACGGAGATTATGTAGTAGTCAAGTTTCCCCGCTGGGCCTTTGAGAAATTCCGTGATGCAGAAGATCGACTTGGAACGCAGATGCGAGCCGTGGGCGAGGTTATGAGCATTGGCAAGAACTACAAAGAAGCGTTTCAGAAGGCAATTCGCTCATTGGAGAACGATCGCTTTGGACTTGGTTTCGCAAAGGATTTTCATGAAAAATCACTAGACGAATTGATGAGAATGCTTGGCCATGCCACCAGCGAGCGGCAGTTCATCATGTACGAAGCACTCCGCAAAGGTGCTGATATCCAGGAGCTTTTCCGGAAGACGTACATCAAGCCATGGTTCATTCAACAGATGAAAGAGCTTGTAGAGCTGGAAGAGGAGATCCTCGCGTACAAGGGCAGAAAGCTACCGGATGACCTATTGACCAAAGCGAAGAAGGACGGTTTTTCCGACAAGTATCTCGCCAAGCTGCTGGGAGCGAAGGAAAAGGAAATCCGTGATCAACGTGCCGACGTTGGGATTGTGAAAACGTGGGACTACATTCTCGTGAGCGGTGTGGAAAACGCTCGATACTACTATTCCACATATTGTGGAACTGAGCGGACTACAGTTAGCCAACGACCCAAAGTAATGGTTCTTGGTGGTGGCCCCAATCGCATTGGCCAAGGGATTGAATTCGACTATTGCTGTGTTCACGCCGCGTTTGCCTTGCGCGACTTGGGCTACGAAACCATCATGATTAACTGCAATCCAGAAACTGTCTCTACCGACTATGACACATCAGACAAACTCTACTTCGAGCCTTTGACTGTCGAAGACGTCGTTGGCATCTACCAGACGGAGAGGCCCATCGGGGTCATAGTTCAGTTCGGTGGCCAGACACCGCTCAACATCGCGGCAGAACTCGAAGAGGCTGGCGTTAACATTCTAGGTACATCAGTCAACTCCATAGACATAGCATCTGACCGAGGTCAGTTCAGCCAGATGATGAGAAGGCTTGGCATCCTCATGCCGGAATCGGGCATTGCCAGCAGTATTGATGAAGCTCTCGCTGTCGCGAGCCGCATTGGCTACCCGCTTATCCTCCGACCGTCTTACGTGCTTGGTGGACGAGGTATGGAAATCGTACATGATGAAGATGGACTCAGGACATACGTTGTTGCTGCCGTCGGTGTCACCCCCGGCCGGCCGATACTAATTGACCGCTTCTTGGAGAATGCTATCGAAACTGAGGCAGATGCCCTGGCTGACGGGCAAGACGTCTTCATTCCGACAGTCATGGAGCACATAGAGTATGCTGGCGTGCATTCCGGCGATGCTGCCTGCGTCATTCCCCCCGTAAGCATACCCCAAGAACATATCGACACTATTGAAAAGTATACGCGGCAGATCGCCAGCCAACTCAATGTCATCGGTCTCATGAACGTCCAGTACGCCATCTGCAATGGCTTAGTCTACGTACTGGAAGCCAATCCACGCGCTTCTCGGACGGTACCATTAGTGTCGAAGGTGTGTGCCATACCAATGGCTCGCCTCGCTACGGAACTGATGCTTGGCAAGAAACTCAAGAACCTAAATCTCAAAAGACGATTTGTCCCGCATTTCGGGGTGAAGGAATCTGTTTTCCCATTTAACATGTTCCCTGAAGTTGATCCATTGCTCGGACCAGAGATGAAGTCAACCGGTGAGGTACTTGGCATCGCTGACTCCTTTGGCCTAGCATACTGGAAGGCAGAGGAAGCGGTTTCGCCGCTTCCTAGCAGTGGTACTGTCCTTATCACAGTCTCCGAGCGGGAACGACCGGCCGTAGGAGAGGTGGCGAAGGAGTTCGCTAAACTAGGGTTCAAAATCAGGGCCACGGTAGGCACACATGCGTTCCTAATGAGTCAAGGTATCCGATCAGAGCTCATACTCAAAGAACATGAAGGTCGACCAAATATCACGGATGCTATCAAGAATGGACATATTCAGCTGGTGATAAACACCCCTTCGGGAAGACTAAGCGAATATGACGATTCATATATTCGCAAGACAGCCATAAAGCATAGAGTGCCCTATATCACGACATTGGCGGCTGCCATGGCCGCCGCTAAGGGCATCGCAGCCTATCTTGAGGAGGATTCGAGCATCAAATCCCTTCAAATGTATCACGCAGGGATCGGACATTCCTAACGGAACACGTAGGCTTACTTCCCTGTGCACGAATGGTGCAAGTTTTCCCTAGTTTCAGGTAGACACGACGCCGTTTGGTGACAAGTATCTATCAAAAGACCGATTTCAAGGGTGCATGGCGGTCGCCATCTCGCTCGTGTCGACGTATCTTGACAAGATCCTTGCGTTGAGTGGCAGAATCGTGATGTTGTACGGAAACCAGGCGCTTGGGACGGTTAACGTCGAGAAAAACGAGAAGCAAGCTGGGCCTATTGATGGCCGGTCGAAGATGATCACGAATACCCGCCTAACTTTATGCTTTGGTCTCGAAAATCCGGATTGAGTCGTGGCGATCACCATTCCTTATTGCCGAACGTCATCACGTCTGCTTCACAAGCTTCAGAAACTCGCCGTCATCAAAGTCATAACAAAAACCTACAACGGCATTCGGAGTTGCGTAGTGCAGTGATCTTCCGATGAGCGAAGAAATTGAGTCCATACTGGGAGTGGACTGGGATATTCCCAAGAAACCGCATCCTCCAAAAACGATTCTACTTCTAACAGGCGAACGCATGGTAGTTCGAGAAGCGGCAAGGGAAGAGGCCCCGAAGCTACTTCAGGCGATCTCCCCTCTCCTGACATTGTCAAGAGACTTCTACGATATTGTTGCGACTAGACAATACGCTGAACTACTGGGATGGTATAGACGCAGAGTCAGAAAGGAATTCTGCCTCATCGGAATCGTTGACGGAACCTTGGTTGGAATCGTCAATACCAGTGCACATGATCAGAAGACTCACATCAGCTATCACACGGCGGCATTGAAGCGGGGGTGCTAGGGTTGGTGCAAACCTGTTCGCGGCTAAACATGAACATTCCATGGAGACATTGGGAGTGGAGGAAATACTTGTCACGGCAGAGAGCCCGATCGGTTTTCGCCGCTGGACAGTAGAATGGGGGCTCCAAGTGAAATCTGGCGTGTAACATGAATTGGGTGGAGCCAAATCCTGGGCGATAACTAGAGACATCTATCAGAAAGTTAAGCCTCGACTTGTGTTTGGATCAAGGCCTGTACCTGACGATGTGCTGAAGGAAACCGGAACATTTGAGAACGCGCCTCTAGACTGGGTATCTCAGTAATGAGGGAGCAGACTCGAGAGACGTCTCCGTCGTAGGTTGCGGCATGACGAAGTTCGGCAGACACGACGATAGAACCCTACTCAGCCTTATGACCTAATCTAGCATCAAAGCGTTAGAGGATGCCGACGCAAGCGGCAAGAATATCGATGCGGTCTATGCGGCCAGCATGTTGGCCGGGGAATTGAACCATCAGACATCCGTGGGGAGCGCCCTTGTGGACCAGCTGGCGTTGACTCCCGCTGCTGCGGATCGTGTGGAGAACGGCACCGCATCAGGCGGATCCGCTGTCAAGAACGCCTTCTGTGCAATTGCGTGCGGCCTGTACGACACGGTCCTCGTTACAGGTGGGGAGAAGATGCGACACGTACCAGGCAAAGTCATCACCGATTACATAGCCACAATGACCAACATAGAGGCCGAATACGTTCACGGCGTTACACTCCCATCCCTAGCTGGAATGCTAGCGAGACTGTACATGGAAAAATACGGCGTGACTGAAGAGGATCTCGCACGCGTCGCCGTGAAGAACCACCTCAACGGCTCAAAGAACCCGTACGCCCACATCCAGCAACCAGTAACATTGGAGGGCATTTACGGGTCCCCAGAAGCCGAAGTGAACAACCCCATCATATCGGATCCAATCCGGATGTACCATTGTTGTCCTGTCACAGATGGAGCAGCGTCAGTCCTCCTAGCCGCCACAGAGAAGGCGAAGGAATTCACAGACGCCCCCATCAGAATTGCAGGGGTCGGTCAAGCGACTGATAGAATGGCTGTACAAGACAGGAAAGATCCAGCGGTACTAGAAGCGCTGAGAGTCTCCGCCGCGCAGGCTTTCAAGATGAGCAAGACCACACCACAGGACATGAGTTTCGCAGAGCTCCACGACGCCTTCACAATACTCGAAATAGTTGAGAGTGAAGACGCAGGATTTTTCGAAAAAGGCACAGGCCATAAAGCGCTTCGCGACGGCGTCACCGCGCTCGATGGAAAATTCCCGATAAACCCATCCGGCGG
>CAYGWT010000187.1:0-1646 GCA_964353625.1 uncultured Candidatus Bathyarchaeia archaeon
TGCAGCTTTCACAAGCAAGATTGGATCTTGATGCGACAAGGGCGAAGGATATAATGTCAAAACCGGTCCTGACCATAGGCATAAAGCACACGATCCAAGAAGCCGCGGAATTCATGACCAACAATAACATCAAGAAACTTCCAGTCACAGAGGGAGAGAAGCTGGTCGGAATAGTCACAAGTACTGACATCATGAGGTGCGCTCGCGGGTTTGCTGATCTCTATGAAGAGATGGACTGGTTATGGCGCCAACGCAAAACGGATTAGCAATTTTATCTCCCGGTGCGCTCAGCTAGCCCAACTTCCACGAACCAGTCATAGCATAGTATGAGTCGCGGCAATAAGGCCCAAATTTTCTTACTTCTTTGTGTGTGGTTCTCTTGGTGCGCACACAAACGTATGACAGTTGGCTGACAGCTTGTCAGCTGGAGGGAGCTTTCTTCTTCGGATCCACTGTTTGCCATTTGGCTTCTAGGTTCCCCAAGCGCCAATCGTAAACCCGATGATTAGGCCGCCAATAGCACCGAGCGCCATAATGGGTTTCCATGCCTTCGTGATTATCGCGTCTGGGAGGCTGATCAATATCCCGAAGATTAACCCACTCAACCAGCTGGGCACAGGAAGAGATGTCGTTCCAATTACAAACCCAATCACAAAGCGATTCACAAAAGCGCCCGCCATAGCGTTCTTCTTGTCCTGGAGTCTCAGCGGGATCATCGTAGCGACCGATACGCCCCCAAAGACAATTCCTGCAACGATACCCAGTAGAAGCTTGAGCACTATTCAATCTCCCTCCTGCAAATCATACACAAACGACTGCTTCGTCTGATAATCGCTGACCTCGTGAAGGAAACCCACGGATGATTTCAAGTCTACTGCGTTGATTACCGCTCGACGCTCGCTTTCCAGCGTAGGTAAGTCATTAGGCATGTCGGATCATGCTTCGCGGTTTGCTTAGAGTTGGAGGATTTCTCTGGCTAGGATGAGTCTTTGGATCTCTGAGGTCCCCTCACCGATCTCAAGCAGTTTCGCGTCGCGATAGAACCGTTCGAGTGGATAGTCCTTTGAATACCCGTAACCGCCTAGAATCTGAATTGCTCGCCGTGTGGCTTCAGCGGCGACTTCGCTTGCGAAGACTTTCGCCATCGACGCTTCCTTCACGAAATCCTGTTGCTGATCCCTCAGGTAGGCGGCATGGTATGTGAGCAGTCGAGCCGAGTGGATCTGAGTCAACATGTCCGCAAGCATCCATTGTATAGCTTGGAATTTTCCGATCGGTCGACCGAAGGCTTTCCGCTGCTTTGCATAATTGACCGCGATATCAAATGCGGCTTGTGCAAGCCCAACCCCGCCCGCCGCCACGCCGATCCTAGACTCATTCAGTATCGTCATCGCTATCAGAAACCCATCGCCTTCCTTGCCCAACACGTTCTCTTTTGGAACCTTACAGTTCTCGAAGACTAGTTCGGCGGTTCCGGTTCCTCTACATCCCATCACCTCAATCTTCGAGCCGACCCTGAACGGTGACACCTTCTTATCGACCAGAAACGCTGTAATCTCTCCACTCTCTTTTCCAGATGAAGCCTGAGTTTTCGCGAAGACGAGCGCGATGTCAGCGACTTCTCCCTGAGAGATGAAGGTCTTCGT
>CAYGWT010000188.1:0-7712 GCA_964353625.1 uncultured Candidatus Bathyarchaeia archaeon
TCGACTTTGTGGCCTAGCATGAACTCTGAGACTTCACGTTTCACGCCTGTGGTCAAGGATTCTGTGATGAATAGGTCTCTGATCATGTGACCCGTGTAAGGTTCGGATATGCCCGCTCGTTTGCGAGCGAAACGCCATGCGACATTGAGGTCATAGTCTTTTACTGGTCGCTGGATCTTTGGATCGGTCTTCTTGTGTCCCTTGATCCTCGCTACGCCGGTGAACGGATTTGCCTCTATTTTCTCGTATGGTCTGAATATCTTCGCTGGAACGAGCGTGAAGTATTGGTGGGGGTTGGTTTTGCGGCGTCCAAACTCTATCTTGATTGGGTCTGCTTTCTCGATGAGTTGTTTGCGAATGTTCGGCCATAACTCGTTCAAGGATAGTAGTTCGTCTCGTCCCATGCCTCCGTATAATGCGGCGGTGAACATGGTTCGATAGGGATCCTTCAGCGCTCCAATAATTGCTCTCGCCTTATCGAGGGGCATGTAAGTTATTCTTGGTGCACGACTGGTTTCACGTATCTTGAATGATGGGTCACGTGGTAGCTCTAGGCGATTATGGGTGAAGAATGATTTGACCGAGATGTAGAAGGATTCACGGCGTTTCTTGGTGCTCTCTGAGAGTTTGGCGGTTCGGCCTTCGTGACCGCGTCTCTTATCTTGATATTCGCCTTCTAAGATGAATCGTTGTAGTAGGTTGAGGGTGCGATACTTGCCTTCTTCACTATCCGCTTTGAGGTCTTCTCTACGCATGTCCAGTAGCTGCTCAGGGGTCTTACCTGACCACTCACAGAAAGCCTGTAAACACTGGCCATATGTGGAACGAGTCTCATCCGACCCTATACGGCTAAGCCAATTCTTAATGGGAGGATGGGAGGATATCCAAGCTTGAGACTTAGGAGACCTATACCACATGGCAGATCAGGAAAATATACCTCAACTTACTCATTTAAAACTTTAGAAGGTGTAGACACCTCTCAAACTCTATTCATCTCATTGCATATGTTCACGGTGAACAGGGCCCGATGGCTTGATTGTGGTGCTACAATCTGAAAGCATTGATCTTAGCTGGAGGATATGCGACCAGGCTTCGACCTCTAAGCTACTCGCTTCCGAAGCTTCTCTTTCCCGTGGGCGGCAGGCCCGTCCTCGAACAGACGATTGATCATCTGTCATCCTTCGGCATTGATGAGGTCATTTTGGCTGTGAAATACCTCGCTGGCGAGCTAAGAGAATATTTCGGGGAAGAGTATCACGGAGTGAAGATCAGATACTCTCTTGAACCAAAACCTCTTGGAACAGGTGGACCGATTGCGTTTGCACGCAAATACTACGACGAGAACGAGACATTGCTTGCCATGAACGGCGACATTTTTGCGGAGATCGACATAGACGCCATGAAGAGGGTACACGAATCTAGCCACGCTCTTGTAACAATCGCGCTGCACGAGGTAGACGATCCCACACGTTTCGGGGTCGCGAGGCTTGGCCAAGATTCAAGGATACTTGAGTTCGTGGAGAAACCAGAACTAGCCGATGCCCCGAGCCGGCTGATCAACGCTGGAACATATCTTCTCGAACCAGGGGTCGTCAATATTATACCCCAAGGCCGGAAAGTCGTGATTGAACGTGAAATCTTTCCCGCCCTTGCGACCGAGGGACGACTCTGCGGATATATCCACTCGGGAACTTGGTTCGATATCGGGAACATGAACGACTTTCGGATCGCCAACTTCTCCTACCTTGAGAACAAGGCTCGCGGCAAGATCATCTTTGGAGAAGAGACCGCGGTCTCCAAGTCAGCGAAGCTGACCCACCCTGTGCTCATAGGCGACCACACGACAGTTGATGAGGGAGCAAGTCTGGGCCCCAGGACGATCATCGGCTGCCATGTACGGATCGGCGGTAACTCGAGTGTCGTAGATAGCATATTGTTCGATCATGTCGAGGTGGGAAGAGACTCCTCGATTGAAGGAGCTGTGGTAGGGGACTCGGTTACAGTGGGGAAGGGGGTCATCATTCAGAACGGATCGGTGATCTCAAGCCAGGTAACTCTTCGTGACAATGTCCGTGTGACACACGATGTGTATATTCACCCCTACAAGGAAATTGGCGAAGACATTTTGAATCCGGGGCATGTCGTCTAGAATGGCTGAAATTTCGGATGAAAGGCGTCTCTTCGGCACAAACGGCGTCAGAGGCGTCGTCAACAAGGAACTGACACTTGAACTGGTTCTCGAGTTGTCTCAGGCTATCGGGACCTTCTTCAAAGGAGGCAAGATGGTCGTAGGCTGTGACGGCCGGACGAGCAGCCCAGCCCTTCGAAACTTGGCCATGGGTGGACTCGCTTCGGTCGGATGCAAGGTCCATGACATCGGTCAAGCTCCAACTCCAATGATTGATTTCATGACGCGGGCTTGGAAGGCGGAGGGAGGGATCGCAGTTACCGCAAGTCACAACCCACCCGAGTACAATGGAATCAAGACGATCAAATCTGACGGGGTCGAAACAGACCGAGAGGAAGAACTCCAAATCGAGAAAATATACTTCAGCCGATCTTGGAAGAGAGCTGAATGGGACCGCGTCGGCGATATTGTAGAGGAAACGGGGGCCGGGCTTCGTGAATACCTCGATTCTATAAAGAAAGAGGTAGACATCGCGAGAATACGATCACGAAATTTGAAAGTGGTCATTGACCCAGGCAACGGCGTCTCAGCACTTACAACGCCGATACTCATGTCGGAACTCGGCTGCAAGGTAATAACAATCAACGCTAACATTGACGGAAGGTTCCCGGGAAGATTTTCCGAGCCTAGGCCAGACACGATCGGTTCACTGATGAGCCTAGTGAAGTCGTCGGATGCTGATTTTGGCGTGGCACTAGATGGAGACGGAGACCGCGCAATATTCGTAGACGAGACAGGCGAGGCCCAATGGGGGGACAGAAGCTTTGCATTAGTAGCCGACGACTACTTCTCAACTAACCCTGGTCACACGATAGTGACCCCGGTGAGCTGTTCCAGAGCCATAAAGGAGATCGCTGATTCGCGAAACGGGAAAATCGTTTGGACTAAAGTTGGAAGCGTAGACGTATCTCATCGAATGATGGATGTGGGAGCCGATCTTGGTGGGGAAGAGAACGGCGGCATCTTCTACGCACCACACATCCCAGTTCGAGATGGATCCATGGCTGCGGCACTCATTGCAAACATAATCGCGAAAGCCGGACAATCCCTCTCTGAACTCCTGTCGCTCTTGCCATCCTACCAACTCTACAAAGAGAAGGTGCCTTGTCCAAATCACTTGAAGCAGCAAGTTCTTGCCACCTTGCGTGAGCGAACAAGCAAATACAACCCTGAAACGATCGATGGTGTCAAGGTTATGTTTGAGGATGGAACCTCCGTACTGTTGCGACCAAGTGGTACAGAACCGATTTTCAGAATCATGGCTGAAGGAAAATCCGCGGGCGCAGCAAGAAACGTGGCTGATGAGTACAAGTCGATAATCGCGAAGATCATTAAAGAGAAGAACTCGGATGCTTGACTATTACGCGGCCGGCATGGCTTTTACGGCCTCCGTGACCGCTTTTGTAGTCACTTATCTGACGATTCCACCTCTTGCGGCTTTGCTAAAACGCCGAAGCATAGTAGGGATCGACATCCACAAACTCGACAAACCAAAGATTCCTGAAATGTGCGGGCTCTCAGTAATAGCTGGAATTGCTGCGAGTATGCTCTCATTGGAATTACTGGGAGGACTTTCACGAGAGATCGTTGCTTTTCTGGCAACCGTTCTGATCGCTGGAGCAATCGGTGCCATCGACGACATTCGACCGCTGGGTCCGAAACTGAAACCCGCCTTGACAGCCCTCGCGGCGACCCCAATTCTACTTCTGGGCACTTACAACCCTCACCCTGTCTTCCCGCTAGTCGGCGCTTTCAGACTGACCATCATATACCCAGTCCTGATCTTGTTCGCAATTGCTGTGCCGGCGAACGCGGTTAACATGCTGGATGTCTTCAACGGCTCCATGAGTGGAACTCTCACGATCGTGTCGCTCACACTTGCTGTAGTTCTCGCCGTTTCAGGCAAGACTACGGCTGTGGGTCTAGCATTGGCATTATTCGGTTCACTGCTTGCCTTCTATCTGTTTAACCGGTATCCTGCACGTGTCTTCGGAGGAGACACAGGGAGCTTAGCTGTCGGAGCCGCGGTCGGAGCGCTTGCCGTGATCGGACGGATCGAACTAGTCACAATCGTCGCCATTGCCCCGTACATAATGAACTCATTCTATGGCCTCGCATCGATTGGGCGTCTATATGAAAGACGAGAGATCAAGCCCCGGCCTGTCAAATTGAGGAGCGACGGAATGCTCGAAGCGACTACAGACAAGCGTGCCCCAGTCACCCTCACGAGATTGATCCTTGCCGAAGGTCCCATGCGCGAGCAGCAGATTGTCCGCGTCATGCTGCTGCTTACTGTCCTGTCGTCCACGATGGCGCTGCTGGCTTCTCTCCTTATCGGGGTACAATAGCATGCGGATAGTTGTACTTGCGTTGCTCGTGATATTCGTATGTCTGTCGTTGATCTTTGGCGTTTTCGTCATCGTCAGATGCGTACTATATATCTTGCCCTATTCTATGACACAGCTCCGAATAGTAGTGGATGTTCTGAGAGTGCTTCTAGCTACTACGTTGGCTTACTCATGGCTTAGGATTTGGAAAGCAATTACCGACATGTACTTCTGGCGATTCGTCAGTGTCATCAAAGGCCAAGGTGGGTCATGATAACACGTAACGGGTCCTCCATCTTGGCAACTACGCGATCAGCTTTTTTCCTCTGACGAACCGCAAGATTGGGGTCAGCCAAGAACCTGCGCACCGTGGCGACCACCCTATCGACAGATAACATCCTCTCGGCAAGCTTGAGCCTGAACAAGGACTTGTCAACGTACGTGGGTTCGGAAGGATAGCAGCTTATTGTTGGAACCCCCATCAATGCCGACTCCGCGCTCATAGTTCCCCCTGCACCAATGAAGAACGAACACCGTGAGAGCAACGCGACACCATCAACAACATTGGGCAGGACGGAAGCGACGCTGCTCAGCTCCTCTTTCAGTGCTTCGGTTTGCTTCTCATACCGCGGTAGCACGACAACTTGGGCACCTAGCTCTGCAAGTGGCTTCGCCAGTCGTGTAATGATGCTTCTTCTGGCTGTCGGAGTCTGGAGGTATGATGCGTACTCTTCTTCAGGTCGCAACACGACGATCGGCTTTTCGGTGTTTAGTCCCGGTATCTCTCTCGGATCCGATCCATGAGAATATTCACGGATCCATACTACGGGATCAAGTGCATTGTACTGAATTACGTCGGATGAAACTACTGCATACCGTTTCCATGCGCTCTTGGGAATCACTCTTGGAGCAAATAGCTTCCTCAAAAGGGGAAGTGTGAGTCTGCAGACCGCTTCGGCGTGCGGGGAATCGCACATGGAATAGTGAGGGATACGAAGCCCGTATGCTACTCTTGCAGCTTCTGGCGAACAGTAGGAGATCGTGATGTCAGGAATCCTACTGCCTACGAATTCCGCGAGTTCAGTAATCCTCTTTGAACTCTCAACGAGTTTTGCTGATAGATTCCCGCCACCATGTCTGCCGATCACTGTTGCGTTCGTTCCGCGTATTTGAAGAAGCTGCTCGACCTCTCTATAACGTCTAGTAGTCACAAAAGTCTCATGCCCGTTTGCTGCAAGCCTAGTGACTAGAACTGAGAACAGGTTTGCTTGTTTCGGTGTCAGTGCATCAATCCAGATCCTCATTGCGAGCTACCTGCTAGATCTGCACAGCGAACTCTTCGTCCCGATAGTAGAACACTTGTCGCGAGATAAGAACTCACAGCCATCCCCGCTAGGAAAAGAGAAATTAACCTAAATACGCGTTTCACACGAGCGTACGCTCCGGTGTTTCTGAATGTCGTCCTCCGAGCTCATGGCCACGAACCCCGATAAGATTCCCATGAAACTGAAGGCGGGACTGTTTACGATCGAGGTGGTGGGGCTCGGTTGGATGGGTCTACCATTAGCCTGTCTATTTGCCAAAGCCGGTGCACGTGTTATAGGAGCAGATCAGAACTCATCTCTAGTGAAGACCATCAACTCTCGTAAGTCACCAATCAACGAAGATGGACTGCCTGAGCTCCTGAGAAAAGTCGTATCCTCCGGCAAGTTCACAGCTACGACGGACACCGCAGATGCGTGTTCTAAGAGTGACGTAATCGCAATTATGGTGCCAACCCTGATCGATCGATACAAGAGACCATACTACCAACATGTGGAAGAGGCCTGTATGGAAATCGGAAAGGGAATTCGACCTGGCTCTCTGGTTCTCTTCCAGAGCACTTGTGGACCAGGGGTAACAGACAGAGTGGTAAAGACGACCATCGAAAAACATTCGGGATTTAAAGCGGGGCAGGATTTCGGAATAGCCTACAGTCCCATCAGAGCAATGGGAGGCCAAGGACTTGTCGACATGCAGAAGTACGCTCGAGCTGTGGGCGGCATCGATAGGAAGAGTGCTGATGCTGCGATCGCGGTTTTGTCATGCATCGTTGATGGTCAGCTTATCAGAACTCGCGACATCCGCACAGCCGAGGCGTCAAAACTCTTTGAGACCATCTATAGGGATGTCAGTATAGCTCTTGCAAACGAGTTCGCGGTGTTCTGCGAAGGAGCCGGAATCGACTATTTTGAGGCAATGCACGCAGCCAATTCTCAGCCATACTCTCACTTGTTGTCCCCTGGAGCCGGCGTCGGTGGACATTGCCTGCCTGTTTATCCGTATCTTCTCTCGGCTGAATCTGAAGGAGGAAAACTGAAGATCTCTATGGATTCAAGACGCACAAATGATCATATGCCTAGTCACGTTATGAGACTCGCCGCTGATGGTCTGAGAACATGTGGTAGGAGCGTCAAGAGATCAAGGTTCACAGTACTTGGGATCACCTATCGACCAAATGTGAAGGAGACGAGATATTCTCCGTCGCTAGAACTCATCGGGCTACTGAAGAGGCGTGGCGGAAGAATCTGTGTATATGACCCGCTGTATTCTTCTGATGAGTTAAGGAAGATGGGATTTCATACGGAGCCCACACTCCCTGGCGCTTTGGAGAAAGCCGACTGCGCAATTCTCATCGTGAGCCACAATGAGTTCAAGTCGATCAAGGCCATCGATCTCGCAGCCAACATGTCAAAGAACGCTGTCGTCGTCGATTGTACAGGGCTCCTTGAGCCAGAAGACATTGAGAAGGTAGGTCTAATCTACAGAGGAGTCGGTAGAGGGCTCTGGTCCAAGTGACGAGGCGAGGATGAACCGATAAACAGAATATCCTACGTGCAATAACCATCAGAGGGATGACTAGTTGAAGAAGAGGCTGATGGACATACTCGCGTGTCCGATCGACAAGGCGTACCCACTCGAACTTCATGTTTTCGAGGAGGGAGACGAAATCGTCTCGGGGATGATCGTTTGCTCCAAATGCAACAGATGGTATCCAATAATAGACGAGATTCCACACATGCTTCCGGATGACCTTAGAGAAGAGAAGGAGGACATTGCCTTCCTTCGGAAATGGAAGGAGAAGATCCCTCAGACAACACTTGCCGAAGGCAAACCATTCAAGCTTGCGTAGCTGTATTCGCAATAGATGAAGGTTT
>CAYGWT010000189.1:0-2426 GCA_964353625.1 uncultured Candidatus Bathyarchaeia archaeon
TGCCCTTGACCGCCAGGGGAATAAGCATGAGGAGAACAATGATGAAAAGAAGACTGCCCACGATACATAGATACTCACTCGACTTACGCCTCAAGTGGTCCACGATGAACTGAATCACCAGGTAAATAAATATAATGAAGATGAACATCAGCCCACCACTCCAGGAAAGGAGATACAGACCCAGGAAGATGCCGGCGAGCAGCGTGTAGACGAGGGGCCTGGTGATATTCGGCCAGTCGCGACTGAGAACGTGTCTGAAGGAAATCTCTCTTTCCCGAGCTCGCTTTATGGCCATTATAAGAAAGAGCATGCACACGGTGCTGAACAAAGTCTCAGCGACATGGTGGTCGGTAAAGCCCAGCAGGGACCGGTGCAGAAATTCGCCAGGTAAGATGACAACCAGGGCGGCTGCAATTACGCCCGCCCAGCGGTTAAACAGTTCCTTGCCGATGAAGTACACGGGGATGAGTGTGAGAGTACCTAGAATCGCGGGCATGTAGGCACCTACCACTTCAATGGTGTGTAGAGTTGGCGCCCCTCGGCTAACAAGGAGAACAACGGCAGCCACAAGCTGTGCGAAGAATGGCCGCGGAGGTCCCCCACCACCACCAGGGTAGAGCATGTACGGGTCAAAGGAATTGATCTGCGGGAAGTGACGGACCAGACTCTCTATGTTGCGTATGTAGTAATAGGCATCGGTCTCTCGAAACCACACCGCGCCATTGACGAAAATCTGGTCATGGGGCAGGGCTATGCGTATGTACAATGAGATGCCGCAGAGGGCGGCCAGAATCACGCCCACTATGATTATCGGGAGAAACTCACGCTTCTGCCCGGCGCTTTGCTGGCTCACCTAAAGCTCCTGCAGGATGAATGTCTCGCCTGCCCGAACATGCTCACCATTATAAACTTACCGCACCAGATATTACAATACATCATGACCCACAAGCTCTTTGAGCCGAAGATTGTTCGACAACATCCGTCTGTCATCCTGCCCCTCTCCTTCTCGTCATTGCCAGTCCTTCATCAGAAGGACCCGGCAACCCCAACGAACCCAACAAACTCAAGCAACTCAACGAACTCTTTCTTGTGATTCTAAGTGGGTGAGCTGAAGTCCTGAACGAAGTGAAGGGGAAGGATCTTGTAATGCTCAGGATACGCTCCCCGAAGAATCTTGCATAGCTCAGCGCAAACTCCGCGCGGCAATGTGCTTGCCTAAACCCCAAACACGATTCTAGCGCAACCCTTCAGGGTCGTGCCCGCTAAGCGGGCAGTTCCACCCTTCAGTATCCCCATTAGAGTAGCGGGGCCAAAAGGAGTTACTTCCGCGGCGCGAAGCTCACATGGGAACACCAGCCCCCGGACCACAGATATGCTGACAAGTGTCACATGAGACTGTGCAGCTACTGCAAACAGGGCTGGACTGCTTGCTTCTCTTCTGTGTATATCGTATGATTATTCACATTAACGGTCAAGAATATGTATGCTATCCGAGGGCAAGATGAATAGAGTCACAATCCTTGAGACAATTACTCGGGCACTTAAGGGACAAGGGGCGACGAAAGTAGCCATCTTTGGCTCCTATGCCAGAAGAGAAGAACGACCAGAGAGCGATATAGATGTCATTGTAGAGTTCTCGGAAAGGAAGAGCCTTCTTGAGCTAGTGAAGATAGAGAGGGAGCTCTCCGAAACATTAGGAATAAAGGTAGACTTACTGACGGAGAAATCCATAAGCCCGTACCTGATTGATATTGTGAAGCAGCAAATGGAGGTAATCTACGGGTGAGAAAGGACGATTTCGTATACTTGAGACACGTCTTAGATGCTACATTTCGAATACAAGAATACACCCGGGACATAACATACAAGAACTTCCTGAACAACCATTTGCGACAGGACGCGGCGATAAGGCAAATCGAAGTGATTGGTGAAGCCGTAAAGAAGCTGTCTTCAGAGTTGAAGGAGAGCCATCCAGAAATACCCTGGAAAGATGTAGCGGGGATGAGGGATAAGTTGATACACGACTACTTTGGTGTGGACTTGGACGCTGTCTGGGATACTGTTGAAAAGGATATCCCTCGACTGAAAGACAAGATTAGAGAGATTATTGAAACTACAGAATAGTTTGCTTTCGACGGGCACGGCTTACTGCACTTCCCGTTGGTTAAACAAAGAAGATGAAGGAGGTAAGGGAGTGGAGTTCAGAGCCGTGATCAAAAAAAGTGACGATTGGTGGATTGGGTGGCTCATAGACTTGCCCGGTGTGAATGCTCAAGAAAGGACCGGAGAGAAACTGCTGGAGTCACTGACAATTGGAGCTGAGGACATGCTTATGACACCCTTCGAGCCGGAAGAGGAAGCTGAGTTAGTGACTATCAAGGTAGCGTGAGCCGTAAGCGAGAGCTCAACGCCCCTTCCGATCCCTT
>CAYGWT010000190.1:0-10810 GCA_964353625.1 uncultured Candidatus Bathyarchaeia archaeon
CGCGAGACACTACACACATGCAGGTCACACACGGCAGCTGCTCTTAATCATTCATATCTTAAACTGCGAGCGACGCGCGGCGACAACGACATGGCCGTGTGATGAGTCAAGACGCAGCGAGCAACCTCCCCTTGGGAGATGTGGCTGAGGTTCAACCTAGCGACGTACTTCAGCTCTCAGGTAGCTGAATGGTAGTGCTATTTCTTCTTGGATATCCGCAACATGACCCACGTGAGAACCGCGAACACGACTATTCCGACCGCATCTCTAAACAAGTTGGTAGATTCGATGAGAAATCCAGACAACGAAAGCAAAGCGTCTATCAGAATCAGAAGGGCAATCGCAAGAAAAACAAAAGCTAGACCTTTCCTCCAATTCATGCGCTATTCGCCTGCTGATTCATGGATCGAACGATAATAATAGACTTTCTTTGGTAAGGAAACTGGTCAACCTATCGTCTTGCCTTCGTGGTGAGCTTACACTCGTCAGTAGTCTGGAAAAGACCAGAACGCTAAGAGCTTAGTATCTGGCAGAGGTCGTCTCTGTCGCGTAAGATGCCGACTGCTGAAACCTTCCACAATTAGGTTACCTGCCTCACTACATTCTGACTTGCTGACCAAGACGGGATCCCAAGTCACCAGAGATCATCTCCACGGTTACAGCAAGCCAAAGCCACATGGCACCCATACCTGCTTCGACCATCCTTGGCGTCCGCAGATACGATTCAGACTAGCCGGGGCTGCCCCGTCTGTGACTCAGGTGACGTTCATGAGGATTCACCGGCAATACTCCAATGCTACTCCTGCGAACACATGTGGACAATCAATCTGCCCTAGACCAAACGGCAGAGTGAGCGCTTCATACTAGCCGACAACGTGAGACGTAGGGAGAAACTAAGGTCGATCACTCTGCCTCAACCCTATCAGGCAGCTTGGCTGATGTTCAATGAAGGAAAGAAAATTCAAACAGGAGAACTTGTGAGTTTCGTCAAAGTTCATCCGTTCAGGTTTCAAGAAAGACAGCTCACCGTGAAACCATCCTCACAAGCTAAGATTCGAGAGATCAACATTGACGACTACGTTCGCAACCTCTACTCCTCACTATCCCAAACCTTCCAGCCAATGGGAATCAGCCTCGAAAAGGCAGCCGCGACACTCGCGGAATTCACGTAGTGCAGCTTCTAACGATCACCATCACGGAATCTATGCCAGCGATCGGATCAGAAGGGATGATTATTATTTGGTCTTTTCTTGATGTGTTTCTCGAGTTCCATGAGTCTCTTGTGTTGCACGAAGATCATTGACAGAAGCAGAGGGACTTCTTTGATGGGAGAGGCGAGAGTTCCAGCATATGAGGCGTAGAGTCTACATTGTGCAGTCAAGTCATCGAATACGATGCGGTCTTCTGGCCTAAGGAATTGCTTGAATCTGGCTAATCTTGTGAGTTCTTCGTTGAGGACGATTCGCCATGACGGAATCGTTGTAAGACAAAAGTCTATGCGGCGCTCTCTATGGTGGGTGGCGGGTCAAGCGTCATTCTAGTTCCCTCGACGGTAAATTTGAACCACAGCAGTTGAGGCTGAGCCTCCGATATTTTGGGTGAGGCCGATTCTTGCTCCTTTCACTTGCCGCTTTCCTGCTTGACCAGTGAGTTGTAGATAGATTTCAGCGGCCTGGGCTGTCCCTGTGGCGCCCACGGGATGGCCTTTAGCCTTCAGTCCTCCGCTGGTGTTAACTGGGATCTTTCCATCAATGTTCGTGACTCCATCGTCGATCAGCCTCCCACCTCCGCCTTGCTTGCAGAACCCCAGGGCCTCGTAAGCCATGATCTCAGCGATCGTGAAGCAGTCGTGGACCTCAGCCACGTCAATCTCCTTCACACCCAAGTTTGCCATCTTGTAGGCGTCTCTTGCGGCCAGTTTCGTCGCGTTCATCGTCGCGGGATCCTTCCTCTCGAAGAGGCCGAGAGTGTCTTGGGCCTGCCCTGATCCGATAATGTGGACGGGGTCATCGGTGAATTTCTTGGCTAGTTGGGGTTTTGTGAGGATAAGGCAGCTTGCGCCGTCTGATATCATTGAACAGTCGTAGAGCTTCAGAGGCCACGCGACCGGCCGCGACCCGAGCACGTCACTGACGGATATCTTCTTCTGCAAGTGTGCTTTCGGGTTCAATGTTCCGTTCTCATGATTTTTCACGGCGACTTTGGCGAGTTGTTCTTCCGTGGTTCCGTATTCTGCCATGTGCGCCGTAGCCATCATGCCAAATATGCCGGGAAATGTTATGCCATGCCATTGTTCGAACGGAAAGTCCGAAGCCATACCCAAATACTCAGTCGCTCTTGCCGTGGGTTGGTTCGTCATCTTCTCGACTCCCCCAACTATGACTATGTCGTGCATGCCGGATTTTATCGCGAATATTGCACATCTCATTGCCACTCCGGAAGAGGCGCAGGCGGCTTCAGTGTGATAAGCAGGCACAGGTAGGAGACCAAGCCAGTCGGCGATCATGGGTGCAACGTGCGCCTGATGCTCGTATGATTCGCTCATCTGACCCACAAATAGGCCGTCAATATGTTTCTTGGGAGATAGATTTGGACATCTCTCGAAGGCCTCTTGGGCGGCTTCTACGAAAAGTTCTCGAGCGTATATTCCATTTCGAACTCCGAATCTTGAGACGCCTGCCGAAACAATACTCGCGAGAGGTTTTGCCATGTTCATCACTTACTAGACGATTGATCGTTACACGCGACCTAAGTTGTCACAGCACTTTACCTAATAACTCATCGCATGAGGCATCGCTGGTTGTCACTATTTTCCGAACTTCTCCTTTACGTAAGCTCGAATTGGCTCGAGCTGTTTCCGCATCCGTTCCTTTGCTTCCGCTGAGCGTCTGTTGAGCGGTGGGCCTTCTGGAGTGAAGTAGATGTCCATGGGAGTCCCAGTTGGGTGTTCGACAAAGTTGACGTTTACCTTCATGTCACATTCAACGTCTTCAGGATCCATCCCAACAAATCGCCCTGCAATCATCGTATTTGCTCCATCCACCCTGACGTATGCGAGTATGAAGGGGAGATCTGACAGAAACGCCTCCCCTGCGAACCCGAGCACTGTGAAGCAGTGAAGTGTGCCGTGCATTGGCATATCTATCCAGTCTGTTTCAGCTAGTCTGCACTTGTTTCTCCAGCAGTGCGCTCTCGGCGGACAAAACACGTCTGCGCATCTTGGGCATTTCGTCCCCATCAATTTCTTTTCCATGAGCCCTTCAAAGAATTTCGAGACCAGTCCATAGCTATGCTCATACATCACGTCCCACGGTCGGTTGACGAGCATGTAGCGAGCTCTTTGGAGTTTGTCTGGTCTAGGGCCCTTGTTTCCCTCAATGATCTTGTAGCCTACAACATTCCACTTTCCGAGTCTGCCCCATTCCGACCATTTTGAATCTGGCTTCTTCTCTTTGATGACCTTGTCAGGCTCCATTTGGTTCACCTTTCCATGATCATGACTGCGATCGCGGTTCCGGTCCCTGCGTGGCTGTGATTGAGTCCCACTTTGGCTCCTTTGACTTGGGTTGCATCACTCTTATGCTTCCTACCAATCTCCTGTCGAAGTTGCCAGAATAGCTCCACTGTTTGGCCAATTGCTGTCGAGCCCACAGGATGACCAAAACCCTCGAGGCCTCCACTCACATTCACTGGAATGTCGCCGTCGACGTAGGTCTGCCCTTCTCGGATGAGATTCTTGCCTTCGCCTCTCCTGCAGAAGTCAAGATCCTCGTATGTTTGGAGCTCGCTCGAATCATACGCGTCATGTATCTCTACAATATCGATTTCCTTGACTGGCTTCTTGATTCCCGCCATCTTGTACGCGGTTCGTGCTGCAACCTTGCAAGCTCCGAAGTTTGTCATCTCAGGGTATGGTTCTCGTGGTTTTAGCGCGTGTTTCGGGTACGCTCGGGCTTCGCTCCGGAACATGCCATGGAAACCTGGATTGTCAGGTCGATCTCCAGGCCTCATCATGTCGCTTCCAAGCCCGACTCCCGTTATCCAGATCGGCGTATCCGTGATCTTCTTGGCGTACTTCGGTGAGGCCAATACAATGACGCTCGCTCCTTCGCTTAGCAGGCAACAGTCAAGCACTTTGAGAGGCCAAGCGATCAGACGAGACGACAAAACATCGCCAACGGTAATTCGCTTTCCTCCACATTCAATCGGCCACTGTGCGTATGGGTTATCCAAGCTGTAGTTCCGGTTCTTGACTGCAATCATCGCAAGATCCTCCTCAGTCTCGCCATAGAGGTACATGTGACGTGCCTCCATCGCGGCGTAGTAGCCAGTATAGTAGCCGCCAACTGGGAAGTCGAAGTCGGTATCGCTTGCCAAAGCGATGAACTCGTTTGCCTTTGCTGACGAAACTTCACCTTGCTTCTCGAAGCCACTTACTAGGCAGATATCTGACAGGCCTGACGCAACAAGCGCCCAAGCAGTCCTGATTGCCGTTCCAGGTCCAGCTCCGCCATTTTCGACTCTGAAGACGGGCTTCGGCGTAAGTCCAAGGTAATCATTGAGTATCCATGAGAACGCGAGTTGCTGCTCAAAGTGATCGCTAAAGTATGAGCACACATGATTGTCTATGTCCCGGATCGACAGGTTGGGAGTGTCCTCCAGCGCCTCTTTCATCGCCTCGGCAACCATTTCCTCTTGGTTCTCATGTCTCGGTTTTTGATATCTTGAGATACCACCAGCAACAACTGCAACCTTTCTCATAGTTTTCGCCTCGAAGAAAAGAGGTGGGTTGCTTATGATAAAGCGCTTTGTTCCTTCGCCCGTTTGAGGTCGTAATGGGTTTTTCGAGGAATCTCTAACATCAACGCTGCGCGATCCATCTGTTGCCTCCAAATTAGCGTGAAGTGGAAGTGCGGAAAAGTGAATGACCCCGTGCCTGTGAGAGCCTGGGGGGTATCTTGACGCGGTCGAGAAGGGCCACACCTCAATTTCGGTGGACTGTTCCCTGGTCTGAAATCCATCAGCGGTTTGCTCACCAGTTATTTGTGTGCTCTTGGGTACACATCATGATAATAGAAACCAAGTCAAGGTCAACCTTCACCTTGTAGGAGCTCAGGCTCCCACCACTCGTATGTGCTCTTTTTCGCTCCTGCAATGAAGTCTACTACCACGGCGAGCGAAGATGATCCTGAAGTCATGGTCGCTAGCCAGCGTGGCCCTTGAAAGACATGAATGGGCTACAACAATACACTAAAATTCTATACGTGAGGCAGCAGGTACGAATGGCTCTAAAGGCACCGAAGTTCTGCAGCGTAGTTGTACACCGAACACGGAGGAGGATCCGTTCATTTACTTGTGAGGTCTTTCCTTTTTCACTCTTCCAACTATATGGTTAATGATCTCGCTGAGAGGAGTACCAGGGCCGAAATTGCCCGTTATCCCATCTTTCTCCAAAACTGACTTATCCTCTTCGGGGATTATTCCCCCGCCAACTAGGACAATGTCACTCCCGCCCTTCTGTCGTAGCAAGTTGGCGACCTTCGGAAAGGCGGTGAGATGTGCGCCGTTCAGCAGGCTCATCGCGACCACGTCGACGTCTTCGTCTACTGCCATCTGTGCCACCTGCTCAGGCGTTGCTAACAGTCCGGCGTAGATCACTTCCATACCGGCGTCTCTGAATGCTCTGCAGAGAACCAGTGCTCCTCGGTCGTGCCCGTCTAGCTGTTCAGATTTGCTCAAGCCCGGGTTTAGCGACCAAGATCCTGATACCTGCACCTGCCTTAGGCTCCATCGATTTCACTGTCACGGCCTGCGTAATGTTTCCCCTCGACCTGTATCCCTCATACGGCTCTGATAACATTAACGTCGAGAATGAAGATTCTACAGTATGCCTGGCTCCTTCCAATTGCCGAAAACTTGACGACCAACCTCAGTAATCTCGCCCAGTGTTGCGTATTCCTGCACGGCGTCGAGGATGGGTACGATGCAGTTCGCTTTATCATTCTCCAGCGTATGGCGTAAGTTGTCTAAGGCTGTCTTGACTCTTGAATTATCGCGGCGCGCCTTCAGCTCTTTCAGCCTGCGAATCTGTCTCGCTTGACCAGCTATGTCGACTTTCAATGTGTTCAAGGGAGACTGTTCCTTGACTGTGTATTTGTTCACTCCCACGACCACTCGCTCGGCACGCTCGATCTCCTTCTGGTACTTGTATGCTGTCTCAGCGATCTCCTTCTGGAGGAATCCGTCTTTGATCGCTGGAAGGACCCCGCCTAGAGAATCAATCCTGTCGAAGTACTCGTACGATTGCCTCTCCATCTCATCAGTCAAGTATTCAACGTAGTATGATCCGCCAAGCGGATCAATCACGTCCGCAACGCCCGTCTCTTCAGCTATTATCTGTTGAGTTCTCAATGCAATCGTTGCGGCTTCCTCGGTAGGCAGCGCCCATGCTTCGTCGTATGAGTTGGTGTGAAGCGACTGCGTTCCCCCAAGCACCGCGGCAAGAGCCTCTATTGCT
Source organism: uncultured Candidatus Bathyarchaeia archaeon (assembly GCA_964353625.1). GTDB lineage: Archaea > Thermoproteota > Bathyarchaeia > 40CM-2-53-6 > 40CM-2-53-6 > CAVPLU01. The sequence goes on from CAYGWT010000190.1 coordinate 6,518, forward strand.
GTCCTTACGATGTTGTTCAACGGTTGCTGCCACGTTAGTGAAACTCCAGAAGTCTGTGTGTGGAATCTCAGGAGCATAGACCGTGGATCTCTTGCCCGAAATCGGTTCTTCATCACGTGGGCCCAGATGCGGCGGGCAGCCCGAAACTTCGCAACCTCCTCAAAGAGATCCATTCCACAATTGAAGAAGAAGGAGAGCCGTGGTGCGAAATCGTCTACTTTGAGACCGGCTTCTACGCCGAGTTTGACGTACTCAAATCCATCGGCAAGAGTGAATGCGAGCTCTTGGAGGGCGCTTGATCCAGCTTCACGGATATGATATCCACTAACGCTGACGTAATTCCAATGCGGTAAGTTCCTCGTGGAGTATACGATCATGTCTCGGATTATACGAAGGTGCGCCTCGGGGGGATAGTTCCACTCCTTCTGAGCTATGTACTCCTTGAGAATGTCCGTCTGAACTGTACCTTTGATCTGAGAGGCTGCAACCCCTTGTTTCTGTGCGACCACAATGTACATACAAGTGAGGACCGCTGCGGGGGCATTGATCGTCATCGAGGTACTTACCTTCCCTAGAGGGATATCGGCAAAGAGATGCTCCATGTCCTCAAGTGATGAGACTGATACGCCGCATTTTCCCACTTCTCCCAGTGCACGCGGATGATCCGCATCATACCCATAGAGAGTGGGCATGTCGAATGCTATGCTCAGTCCTGTTTCGCCATGGTCAAGAAGGTAGCGTAATCTCTGGTTGGTGTCTTCGGGTGTGCCGAATCCTGAAAAGAGGCGCATAGTCCATGTTCGTCCACGGTACATTGTTGGGTAGATTCCTCGAGTGTACGGATAATTGCCCGGGAACCCAACGTCTTTCGTGTAGTCGTTTGAGGCAATCTCCTTCGGAGTGTATATTCGATTCAGGGCGATGCCAGAAGCGTTCCTGAATCTATTCTTGCGTTCTGGATTATCCGAGAGCCAAGGACTCAGTATCTTCTTCTCCCATCGTCGCTCCTCAGCTGTCAGTATCCTTCTTTGAGAGTTCAGGAGCATGGGGGACCGTGCCTTTCGCTTCGCTTTCAGCTGCTGCAGAGTGGTTTTCCAGAAGTTCATTTTCTTGGTCGGAGACATTGCGGTGCATTTGCCTCCAAGTTCCAAGTCTAGCGCATAAGCTATAAGCGCTTTTTCTAGCTGTCTCTTCGACATCGCAAGTCACGGCAGTGTGTTGGAGAAAGATGGAATTAGCAAAAGAGATGCGTACGGACTCTGGAATCCCGGTCGATGTAATCTACGCGGGAACTCCGCCTGCTTCGCAAAGCGGGCCCGATTCCAAGCCGGGTATGTATCCCTTCACTCGCGGAATCTACCCCACCATGGATAGGGAAAGAGTCTGGACTATGAGGCAGTACAGTGGTTTCGGCAGCGCTGAGGAGACCAATGAACGATTCAGGTATTTGCTGCTGCAGGGACAGACAGGATTGAGTGTCGCGTTCGATCTCCCTACCTAGCTTGGGCTTGACGCCGACAGCGCCCGCGCGCAGGGAGAAGTAGGCAAGGTCGGGGTTCCGATCAGCACAATAGATGACATGCGCACCCTACTCGAGGACATTTCTCTTGACAAAGTAAGTACCTCGATGACGATCAACTCGACAGCCACCACACTCTTGGCAATGTATGTGGCAGTCGCAAAGGAGAGAGGCGTATTGCCTGAACTTTTGAGGGGAACGACTCAGAACGATATTCTGAAAGAATACGTTGCGAGGAATACGTACATCTATCCTCCAAGAGCCTCTCTCAGGCTCTGCGCAGATCTGATAGACTACTGTGCCAAACAGGTTTCGAAATGGTACCCGATTAGTATAAGTGAATACCATATCCGCGAGGCCGGGGCGAATGCTGTACAAGAACTTGCGTTCACATTCGCAAATGCCATAGAGTATGTGAAGACATGCCTAGACAGGAGTATGACTGTGGACTCTTTCGCGCCGCGTTTATCCTTTTTCTTTGCATGCCAAGGTGGCACTGAGAACTCAACAGATCTTAGTGGCGTTCTGATGGAAGCCTACGGGGAGTAAACCAAAAGTATCGTTCTAGACAGTGTCTCGACCAGAGGCTGGGATCAACTCTCTAGGTATCGTGACCATAGTGGACTCGTCAAGGCAACAAGATCTGGACGAACTCATAGCAGAAGCGACGCACGGCAACCGGAGGTCACTTTCGCGTTTGATATCGAAAGTTGAGAACGATCGAAGTGCGGCAAAACACGCAGTTGGGAAACTATTCCAACAGACTGGTCGGGCGTCCGTCGTCGGAGTCACAGGACCCCCAGGCTCCGGAAAGAGCAGCCTCATCGCAGCTTTGGCCAGACGAGTTAGTGCTGAAGGGAAGAAGATCGCTATTGTTGCCATCGACCCAAGCAGCACTTTCTCAGGCGGGGCACTATTGGGCGACAGAATAAGGATGAGAGATCTGACGGAAGACCCCAGAGTGTTCATTAGAAGCATGGCAACGCGTGGCGCTGTGGGTGGACTTTGCCGTGCTGCTGCAGACGTTGTGAGCATACTCGACGCTGCTTCTTGGGATCATATCGTAGTAGAGACCGCTGGGGCAGGTCAGACAGACTTAGACGTAATGAAACTAGCCCAGACTGTTGTGGTTGTCTTGTCACCCGGGTGGGGAGATGAGATACAAGCATTCAAGGCTGGTCTCATGGAGATTGGAGACATTATCGTTGTAAACAAGGCGGACTTGCCGGGGGCGAACAGAACGCTTCTAGATATCAGAGGCATGCTTCAGACCTACGACTCTGAACGAACATGGCAGCCTCAAGTGATTCTCACAGATTCTCTCAAACCTAGAGGAATTCTCGAGTTGATGGCCGCTATCCGTGAGCATCAAGCCTACCTTGCCAAGCATCATCTTGCTAGGGGTAGGCTTATGGACGGCGAGGCTCAGCTTCTAGCTGCTATTGAACAGGAACTAGAACTCGAATTCATTCCCGATCTGCGAAAGACTCAGGCCTTTGTGGAATATGGAAAGCAGGTTGCGAACCGAGCGATTGATCCCTACACTGCTGCGTCAAACCTCATTCGCTCTTTGAGACGCGAATAGAGATGAGGAATCACGTCGGTTCTCGGGCTAGCGTTTGCCGCTGTGCAAGACTGCAAGCTTAGTCACATAGAGGATCGTTACGTTTGCGGTCAGAATCACGTAGACGGTATCAGGGGAGTGCAAACCGCCCATGATTCTGATGTAGAAAATGTACGACAGCCCTGTGAATGGCATAAGCAAGAGAGTCCTGCTAGGCGCGGATCCAAGCCAGTAGACGTTCACACTCGGACCGATTAGAGAAGGATAGACCTGTAATTCTGCTATATCGATTGCGACGGGCCATGGCCCGCGGTTCTCCAATTCCAGTTTGTAGCAAGCTGACTCAGTGACACAATCGTCGTTCGCGCTGGGGTTGACAGCCAAGACGAGAACGGAACCAGGACTTGGAATGAAAATAGGAAGGGCCGCCCATAGCAATACTACGCAGCCAACTACGAGACTGACGGCAATTCTCCTCACCGCTGTCGCACCTGAAACATTGCACTAGATCTCAGCCGTCCTACAATAACACAATGCGTAGACTCCTCCTTACGAGACACGAGACTTGGATGATCGGGCACATGATCGTGGCTAGCTTGTTCAAATGAACGGCGATTCTTCGTGCGATTCTAGGTCGAGATATTGCCGTGAATACTGCATGGTGTGGCGCAATGCTTATCCTTCTTTTCTGCCCAACCATACAAGCGACCCGAACATGTCCTTCTATTATGTTCCGAAGCCACCGAAAGAACACTTTTGCCTGTTGCCCGCAAGATGCTTCACTCCTCGACCTCCGGACGTCTACTATCAGCCGCCGAGACAGGAATGGGTCTACCAGCCTCCACTTCAGAGGTACGTGCATCAACCCCCTCCCGAGATCTACGATTATCAGCCTCCAGCCCAGAGATGCGTGTATCAACCGCCAACTGGAAGGTTCGTCTATCGCCTGGGAGAGGCTCGCACGTTTTGGGAGTTGGGAATCCCCGGCCGTGGTTGTGGACTCCCTATCCTATTCTAGTCCGGTTGGTTCGTTCCGGAGACAAAGCTGAGTCCCAGACGTACAGGGTATATCAAGTTCAGACGGATATCCCGCGTTAGCCAAAACCTTCGCACATGACAAATGGCAGCGAGTATTGTAGCCTTTCTTTGGTTTCATGTCGCGTTGATTTGTGCTAGGATCGATTTGTACTGATCCTCCTCGATGACTCCT
>CAYGWT010000191.1:0-2327 GCA_964353625.1 uncultured Candidatus Bathyarchaeia archaeon
TGGGGGAGTCTTCTTGGATTTCCGCCACGTTCCACTCAAAGTTTTCCGACGAAGCTGCCCTGGCAGGCTAGAGGTCATTGAGAAGCTAGGTTATGATCTCCGGAAAGAAACAGTTGAAGTCTACCCGGTTGTCCACACCGAGAGCGGAGGTATCCGAATCGACGGGAAATGCCAAACAAATGTTGCTGGCCTATACGCCGCCGGGCAAGTCGCATTTGCGGTCAACGACAACCTCGGAGAGGGTGCCACTGGAGTTACAGATGCACTCGTCTGGGGAAAACGGGCAGGGGAATTCGCAGCGATCTACTCACGCACAAACAGACCGGTCGAGCCAAACGTGAACGAGATAGCCCAAGAAGCCCACCAAGTAAGAGCACCTCTTGAAGCAACTTCAGGTATTCCACCAATCAAGGTCATGCGCCGACTTCAAGGCGCGATGTGGGAAGGCGCGTCGATCGTCAAGAATGAAGAATGTCTGCGAAGAACCCTCCGAGAGATTGAGAGTATTCGAGAACATATGTTGGGTCAGATGTATGCACGAATCAAGACTGGAATGTTCAATTGCGAGATACGCGAAGCAATAGAAGCCAGGCACATGCTCATGACGAGCGAGATGATAGTCAGAGCCTCGTTGATGAGAAAAGAGAGTAGGAACAGGTTCCAGAGATCCGACTATCCGAAGCGAGACGACGAGCGCTGGCTCAAACACATCGTCATTCAGAAAACACCTACAGGCATGAGTCTGTGGACAATACCCGTTGAGTTTCCATACGTCAAGAAGTAAGTGACGTGTGACAACGATTGACAACGTGGTGGCGTATCAGAGCGACAATCGCCTTCACTTTGACACGACATGGGAAGGTTTCATCTTTCCAGATTTGCGTCTTGTCTCGAAATGCTTCCGAGGTGACCTCCAGCACGCCGATAAATCCGCTTACGCGTGTCAGATAACAGAGCAAGTAGTCGCCTGGCTTGATCCGTTGCACGTTAAGAAAAACGACGACGGTTCAACTATGACTATCCGTAATTAGTTTTCGCTCATGGTTGGATTTTTCTGAAGAGGCTGGCATTCAACTATTCGGGGATTCCCCCATTTTCCTTGTTTCGCCTCTACGAGGTGCCTTCCCTACTCAGAACTCGAGGATTATCCTCATGAACCTTCCCAGGGTGATAGCTCCTCGTAGGTTTGATTCCTCTTCAGCATCCAGTACGCGTATGTGGTCAGTTTTCTAGCGATGGCGAGTATCGCTTTCTTCTCTCCTCGTTTATGCGTTAACTTGAGGTAGAATTTTCTTAGGTGTGGATCTTTCCTTACGGCGGCTCTGGAGCATTCTGTTAGGTTTCTTCTCAACCATTTGTTTCCTTCTTTTGTTATGTGGCCTGTGACGGTGGTGTCGCCGGATTGATGGAGGGAGGGTGCGAGGCCGATGTATGCGCAGAGATGTTTCGAGTCTGGGAAGCGGTTTACGTCCCCTATCTCGGAGGATAGGAAGAGGGCTGTGTATGGGGCTACGCCTGGTAGTGTGTCTAGGAGTTTTGCGTTTGGTTCTTCTTGGACGATCTTTGCGATTTGATCGTTCAGTTTTCGTATTATGGTTTCTATGAGTTCTAGTTCATCCAGTCTGATGTTTATCTCTTGTAGGTCTAGTTCTCTGAGCTTTCGTTTTCCTTCAGGGCTGAAGGGATGTTGGACGGTTATTCCCCTTCTCTTGAGGAGCCATCGTATTGAGCCTCTGAGTTCTCCGCTTCTGAGGCCGTATCTGACTCTGTCGTTGATGAGTAGTCGCTTCTCTCTAGTAGCTGGGGGTGGCATGTATGATGTAGGTAGGTAGTTGGTTCTGAGGAGTTCTCCTAAGATTTTTGCGTCTGCTCTGTCATGTTTGAGTTTTGATTTTGCTATGAGTTTCACTTTGTTCGGGTTAGCTACGGAGACGTGGCAGGAGTTTAGGGTGGAGAGTTTGTCGTAGATTGGGTAGATGAATCCTGTTGATTCTATCGCTACATGTTTCTCGCCGGGTAGGGAGTCTATGAAGGTTGAGAGGTTGATGGTTGGTAGTCTTTTCTCTGTGAGGAGTGTGCCTGATGGTTCGAAGATGGCAAGTTGAGATTCTCTTTCATGCACGTCCGCTCCAATATACAACGCGGCTGGTTGAGTCATATCCTTTGATTTTGTCCGCCGCACTTTCAAGGATAGTCATAGGACTCAGAGCTGTGATTGAGACGGGAATTGTCAGTTGTCGCATTTCTTCCAAACGAATACTGCGACAGCTGCAATAGCTCCCAACAATGCAAGGTAAGGTGCGAAGACTGTGAGCTTGTTCACAGGC
>CAYGWT010000192.1:0-2233 GCA_964353625.1 uncultured Candidatus Bathyarchaeia archaeon
ACGGAAAGCGCGTTCTATCTGGGCAATGTGCACGCACGGGGCGTATTCAGGAGGATATGGTGCATAGACCCAGGTTGGGGACAGGATAACATGTACAAGATTGCATCGACACGTTTTGACGCTCTAGCATACGGAGTCTCAGGTCTACTTTACTTGATGCTGACCGCATACCTAGGAATATACGCTTTCGTGGGAACCATGTCCTGGCGACACGCGCTGCTATCAACTGGCTTGCTCTTCATTGGAATTGACCATCTTGCTGTGGCATACTGGCTGCAGAAGTTCTCGGTAACACCCAGCGCCATATTCTTCACAGTCGGCAACTCTATACTAGCGATCTACTGCATTTCCTCATTGAGACTTGGTTCTGTCATTGCATACGCATTTGTGGCGGCAACGGTGATAGTGTTCTTTGCCTCTTTTAGGTCATCTATCGTTCTTGATGCTTACTATAGATCCATGGCTGCAGCTGCTTCAGTGTTGTTCCTGTATCTGTACGTATCTGGCGCACAATATGTCTTGTACTTGGCCTTAGCAGCCAGTTCGCTTCTTCATGCCTTTGCGTTAACATCCCAAACATTAAGTCGACGTGTTGAAGGAATCTTAGTCACTGCCGACGCAACAATAGTTGCATTCTGTGCGATATTGTTCGTGCGCTAATTTCAAAATGACCCGTTGCACATCCGCTCGAAAAGGCGAACCCGCCAGTGCAACTCAAGATCAGCCACGCCGAACAGCGGGATAAAGACATGTACAATCTAGGTTTCTCTAGAGTTGAGCCCTAACGCGCACCTGCTAAGTCAAGACGGCACGATGAAAAAGGAGCATCACCTGAATCCACAAAGAGGATAACCCCAGTACAGAAATCACAGGGAGAAAAGCCCAGTCAGAAAGGGATAAGTGAAGAACTAGAATGTGATCCTTGTTCCAACCTTTTCCTCGTTAACCGCACGAACAATGTTCGCTGGATCATCAGCAGAGACTATCCAAGTTCTCAACTTTGATCTCTGCACAACCCTGATCGCAACAGGATCCATGAGCTCATACGCACCAGCAGAGATGGAACTCTCAGATACAAGCCTCAGAAACGCTTCCACTTCGATTTCGTCGAGCTTCTTGGCGTCGGGATACTTACGCGGATCCTTGGTGCACACTCCAGGCGCGTTGGTGACCTTCACAAATCTATCCGAAGAGATAGCTTCTGCGACTATTGACGCAACCGCATCAGTTGACTGAGCTGGCTGAAGGCCACCCATCACCACTATTCTCTCAGAAGTCACGCATACTCGCATTCGTTCAATTGATGTAGGAACATCAGGATATGCCAGATCTCCAAGGGCTACAATCAGTAGATTAGCATTGAGCCGAGAGGAATAGATTCCGATCAAATCACAGATCGCTTCGTTGGAACCGAGAGCTCTAGCTACCTCTATGTAACGCCTGGCGCAATTCCCCCCTCCTGTCACGACAACAATGCGGTTCCCTTTCTCGTGGAGCCTACTCAGAACGTTCGCGAACCCTTTCAGTCGATTCAGATCAGGCTTCTCAGAGAAGACTGATCCACCCATCTTGACTGTAATCTTCAGCAGCCATACCTCAGACGGTAATGGGTGACAACTGGTTTATATAATTGGTTTCGAGCCTACGGTCCAGAAGTTCGTCTTGCAGTCACAGAGTCGCGATTCAGTTTCAAGATTCAAGCTTAAGCGAACACTTGACTACCTTGCCTCAAAAGCTGGTAGAGGAACTGAGCTGATAAGCCTCTACGTTCCTCCGGACCGCCAGATTCATGAGGTGATGACAAACCTTAGAGAGGAGACTGGCACAGCAACCAACATCAAATCAAGAGTGACACGCAAGAATGTGCTTGAAGCCATAGAGAAAACGATGCAAAGGTTGAAGCTTTTCAAAAGACCTCCACCAAATGGGCTCGTGATATTCTGTGGAGCAATTCCGAAGGAGGGCCCAGGTACAGAAAGAGTTGAAACTTATGTGCTTGAGCCCCCTCAGCCAATTCGAACATACCTATACAGGTGTGACAGCAAGTTCCATGTTGAGATTCTCTACGACATCCTCAGGGAGAAGGATACATTCGGCATAGTACTCGTTGATGGGAACGAGGCGATTATTGCGACGATTCAGGGACAGCAATCGAAAATCGAGAAATGGCTAACTTCGGGAATTGCCAGCAAACACCGAGCCGGAGGACAATCAGCAAGAAGATTTGAGAGAG
>CAYGWT010000193.1:0-1749 GCA_964353625.1 uncultured Candidatus Bathyarchaeia archaeon
TCTAACCCGCGAACAACTCGTTGACGTTGGGATACTTATTGGCACTGACTATAACCCTGATGGCGTCAAGGGAGTTGGACCCAAGACCGCATTGAAATTAGTCAGAGAGTATGGTGACATAACAACAATTGTGAATCGAACCCCAGACATTGATCTACCTGAGAATGTCAACAGGATCAAGGAATTCTTCCTAAGACCAGACGTGAGATCTGACTACACATTGAACTGGGCAAAACCGAATGTCGAAGAGGTAGTGGATTTTCTCTGCAAAGAACGGGACTTCAGCGAAGACCGCGTCAGAAAAGCGCTAGACAGAATGGAGGCAGGTTCGACGAAACCAGCAACGAAACCCACCCTCGACCGCTATTTCGGCTAGGGCACACACGCGAGCCTTCCAATACCGCTCCTATTAGGTACCTGCGCGCAATTGCCTCAAGAGCATGAGCTATTGCGAGCGTCTGGTCCGTTCTTTGTCTCAGTCGTTCGCCTTCTGTTTAGAAATGAGCTGGAAGACGAGTTTTGGTATGTTGTACTTGATGAACTTCGCTGTGGATTCAGATGGGGTCCTTTCGATGACGCCGTGGATTATTCCGTCGAGTATCAGAAGCTCCGGATAACGCTTGAATAATGGATGAAAGCGTCGACTAGTCGGTTCAGTTCGCCTTCGGTAGATATTGCATTTTCGAAACGTAATGTGAGGTACGATTGATCTCAGAATCAAGACATTGGGTACTTCCACTCTTTGACTGCATTGGCTTGCTTGAAGCAGATACTTACCAGACCTGAGATCGAAAACTCTCCTTCCAACGGGATGTGGTCACAGAAGGATCGTTGTGAACCGCTATGCAAGTGGCAATGAAGAAAACCGGCTTCGCCTTGATTATCGATTCTATACCAGTTGTCGCTTCCGCTCCTGAAATTGATTGAGAAATCGATCAGCTCCGACCCTATTGGCACATCTGCCTGTATTGCGGCGCCAGCTACGTGGGTCACTCCAATCTGCACATACTGACTACTCGACAGTGAGAATCTTTTGCGATAACTGCTCGATCCAGAGTTGGCTCTGAGGTAGTCCTGTACCTCGCGCTCCGTGGATTCCATATCACTCATGGGCCGGTGCACTCTATCGAATAGGCTAGAGTAGCAGAGAGACTCTATTCTTCTGCTCCCGTCCTTCCAGCGGCATACAACTCTACATGACGACACTTCATGCAGGCCCAGACCTCGACTGGATATCCAGCCCCGAGATCTGCAACGGGGCCAACTCCGTAAGTCCCCGCTTCATACGGTAGCTGTGGCATGACGTAGTAGGGTTCAACCCGCTTCAATGGATTGTTACACTTTGGGCAGAATCATATTTCAAGTTTCGGAAGTCCCTTATGCTTTCTTGTTCTCTTCCTCATCTCTCATCCATCCAATAGAAATTGCGACCATACGAAATGCCGCTCGATTCAGATTTGATATTTTCTCCAGACGCCCCCCCGCAAACGTCGCTCAGAGACGCATCCGCGTGGGGGTCCTTGTACTCTTCTAGGATATCAAAACGTGTCTAGATGACACGAAACGATACGGATGACTTGGTCTAGACGACTTTATTGAGTCTTATTCATGCCATCCGTGGCGTCCTCTCATGGGCACAAACGCAACTCCACCCATATTCTCCCGTATCAACTTCCCGTCAGCGCTCTTTCGTACGCGGTAGAGTTCTTGGAAGAAGTGTGGTGTTCCAAGCGGTATCAATAGGACACC
>CAYGWT010000194.1:0-3063 GCA_964353625.1 uncultured Candidatus Bathyarchaeia archaeon
ACGGAACGTTTCTCTCGCAGAGCATGGAAGAGACATTCGGAACAGGCGTCCTCACCAGATTCGCAATCGACCTTCTTACTTCTGACCATTCATCCTTCCCTGGTCGTAGCTACGCTTGAGTGATAATCCAAGAGAGCAAGCCCTAGCAGTCGCCAGTCCGCGTAGGAGACTCCGAGAACGGTTTCTCGAGCGGATATTCTTCGCGGCTGCGTTGGCTTCTGTCCTCATAGTAGTGCTAATCTTCGTGTTTCTTTTCTCGAACGGAGTACAAGCCTTCAGGGATATCGATGTCATCAGTTTTATTTCCGGAATGATCTGGCAGCCAGTCTCCGAGCAGCCGAAGTATGGGCTTGTGCCTCTGCTGACAGGCTCCTTACTGGTTACTGGTCTGTCAATACTATTCTCGGTGCCCATCAGCATTCTTTGTGCAACATACTTGTCTCAAGTTGCAAGTCCATCATTCAGAGAGATCGCGAAACCAATAATTGAGATGCTCGCGGCGGTTCCATCAGTTGTATATGGTTTCGTCGCGCTGCTCATCATCGCAGATGTCATTCAGGGTATCCTTCACAACCCAATCAGGCTCAATGCGCTGAACGCTTCAATTGTGCTCAGTCTAATGGTGGCTCCTACTATAATCTCGATTTCGGAGGATGCGATATCATCAGTCCCAAATGAGTACAAGGAAGCCGCACTCGCGCTTGGCGCTTCAAAGTGGGAGATGATAAGCAAGGTTGTTCTGCCTTCGTCCCTTTCAGGTATATTCGTCGCGGTCATGCTTGGAGTTGGCCGTGCGATTGGGGAAACAATGGCTGTTCTGATGGCAGCCGGTAATGCTGCAGTTGTCTCACTCAACCCGCTGGATTCTGTTGAGACAATGACCGCCGTCATTGCGATAGAGATGGGAGAGGTCACGTTCAACTCGACCCATTTCTACGCCCTGTTCGCCGTCGGGGGAGTTCTGTTCCTATTCACACTCGTGATCAATCTGGTAGCTCAGGTTATTGTTAGAAGATACAAGGAGTTGGGCAGATGACATCCAAGAAGACGACCCAAACGATTGCGTTTCTAGTGCTTCGACTATGCACCGCGGGGATTCTGGTAGCTGTGCTTCTGCTGATTGGATTTCTCGTCTGGAAAGGAGCCCCAGTCCTCAGCCTCCAATTCTTGATCGAAAACCCGCGAGAGGGAATGACCGCTGGAGGGGTATTCCCCGCGATTGTTGGAACGTTCTATCTGACTCTTCTCACGCTTCTTTTCGTTCTTCCTCTAGGCGTAGGCGCGGCGATCTATCTGTCTGAATACGCAGACCCTAGGCGAAGTGGAACCCTCTACGTAATCCGGACAGCGAACGTAGTCCTTGCGGGAATACCTTCCATCGTGTATGGGCTTCTTGGTCTGGGTTTCTTTGTTCTCTTCCTCAGGCTAGGGTTCAGCCTGCTCTCATCGGCATTGACCCTCTCATTTCTCACCCTGCCGGTGATTGTAGCGGCTTCAGAGGAGGCTTTGAGAACTGTCCCCATGTCCTACCGCGAAGGTGCACTCGCATTAGGCGCGACTAAGTGGCAGGTTGTTCGCGACGCTGTTCTCCCATTTGCAGCTCCAGGAATCTTAACAGCGTGTGTATTAGGTCTGGCCAGAGCAGCCGGCGAAACGGCTCCGATTCTGCTCACCGGTGCGGCTTACTACTTGCCTCAACTTCCAGATTCTGTGTTTAGTCAGTTCATGGCGCTTCCATTTCACATATTCATACTCTCAACGCAGAGCATCGACCCAAGACTGACTCGTCCTCTCCAGTTTGGAACTGTCCTCGTCCTATTGTTGCTTGTAATTTCGTTGAATACGGTTGCGATTGTGGTAAGGAGCCACTATAGGAGAAAATACAGAAGAGTGCAAGGATGATAGAATCGAAGATTCGGACAAGAGGTCTAAACCTCTGGTTTGGCCGAAAACAAGTCCTAGAGAACATTGATCTTGACATTCTCGCGAACTCGGTCACCGCGATCATGGGGCCTTCGGGTTGTGGAAAGAGCACCCTGATTCGCGTGCTTAACCGAATGAATGACATTATTCTCGGATGTAGAATCACAGGCTCCGTATTGCTTGACGATGAGAACATCTACTCGCCATCAACCGACGTTGTCAAGCTGAGAACTCGCGTGGGAATGGTGTTTCAGAAACCTAACCCATTTCCGAAATCGGTGTACGATAACGTCGCATTCGGGCCCAGGATTCAGAGACGAATTAGCAAGGAAGAACTCGATGCTATTGTCGAGGATAGTTTGAAGGGTGCCGCTTTGTGGGATGAAGTCAAGGATCGGCTAAATGATTCAGCTCTAGAGCTCTCAGGAGGACAACAGCAGCGATTATGCATCGCAAGAGCACTAGCGGTTAAGCCAGAAGTCATCTTGATGGATGAGCCTTGCTCTGCCTTGGATCCAAGCGCAACAGCCAAAATTGAGCAGTTGATGACGGAACTGAAGAAGAAGTACACAGTAGTTATTGTTACTCATAATATGCAACAAGCCGCGCGGGTTTCTGACCACACGGCGTTCCTTTATGTTGGCAAGTTGATTGAATATGACCTTACGGATAACATCTTCGAGAATCCAAAGAACAAACTCACAGAGAACTACATAACAGGGAGGTTCGGTTAGAATTGCCGTACATTCGTCCGCTCGATTCCGGACTGAACATGATGTCTAAAACTCTTCTTGAAATGGCTGCCCTCGCCGAGAAAACCGTCTCAGCCTCGATAACTACTGCCGCACAAGGCGAAAAACTTGGAACCCAAGTGCGCACATGGTCCAATGAGCTACAAGGAAAGTATGATGATGTCGAAGAGAAGGCCGTTGAGTTGATTGCTAGGTATCAGCCAGTAGCCTCGGATCTCAGAGTCATCAAGTCCAGCATGAAGATCGCATACGACTTAGCCCGCCTCGGTCGATACGCCTACGACATCATCCAAGTTCTCGACCTCGTCAATGGAGGAAAGGCAGCTGACAAACCATTTCTTGAGAAGATGTCCAAGAAAGTCCTCGAGATGATGAGGCTTAGCTTCGA
>CAYGWT010000195.1:0-7056 GCA_964353625.1 uncultured Candidatus Bathyarchaeia archaeon
GAGACCGTCCGCGCGATGGACGATCTGATCCATCAGGGCAAGATCCTGTACTGGGGAACATCTGAATGGAGCGCGGCTGACATCATGCGTGCGTACGCGCTTGCCCGGGAGCACGATCTTACTCCACCACAGATGGAGCAACCGCAGTACAACATGTTTCACCGCGACAAATTGGAGAAGGAATACTTACCGCTCTTCCGGGAAATTGGCCTAGGAACCACGATCTGGAGTCCACTCGCTTCAGGAGTCCTGACCGGCAAATACAACAAGGGAATTCCACCAAACAGCAGGGCGACCGTCCAAGGTTACGAATGGTTACGAGAATACATAATCACCCCAGAACGAATCGAGAAGGTCAAACAACTGCAGCTTGTAGCTGACGATTTGAACTGCTCGATGGCCCAACTCGCACTGGCGTGGTGTCTGAAGAATCCAAACGTGAGCACAGTCATTACCGGCGCAAGCCGACCGGAACAAGTTACTGAGAACTTGAAAGCAGAAGAGATTGCGCCCAAACTTGCCTCCGATGCAATGGAGCGAATAGAGAAGATTCTTCAGAACAAGCCTGTACAAGACGAAGACTAGACATCACAACAGTCAGGGGCGTATCTGAAACGGAATACCGTGAGTTTGGAAGAACAAAAGTGAAGGTCTCCTCTATTGGCATGGGTACATATTATGACACTCCGTGGATAATGGGGTCCCACCTCTTCAAACAGCGGCAAGACAGAGAAGACAAAGTCGCCGCCCTGAAGCGCGGCATCGACCTGGGCATCAACCTCATCGATACGGCTGAAATGTATAACACCGAACCGCTCGTCGCGGAAGCTATTCAAGGATACGATAGGGACACTCTTTTCGTCGCCACAAAGATCTGGATCACCCATCTCAAGTATGATCAGGTTCTGAAGGCCGTTCAGCGAAGCCTAGCGAAGCTTCAGTGCTCCTACATCGACCTCTGCCAGATACACTGGCCCAACCCAATGGTGCCGGTCAAAGAAACCCTGAAAGCGATGGAGAAGCTGGTCGACGAGGGAAAAGTAAGGTACATCGGCGTCAGCAATTTCTCGCTTTCACGCATGAGCGAAGTACAAGAAGCGCTGTCGAAGTATGAGCTTGCGTCAAACCAAATGGAATACAGCCTGAAGGTGAAGACGATAGAAGCTGATCTCCTACCCTACTGTGAAAGAAACGGCGTTGCCGTATTGGCTTACAGGCCAATCGCTCATGGAGCACTAGCCAACCCTACGGGAAAGCTAGGGACAATAATTGACGAGATATCGGCGAAGCATAACGGAAAAACGCCTGCTCAGATCGCCCTCAACTGGTTGGTGAACAAGAGCAAAGTGGTCTTCCCGATACCAAGGGCATCGCAGCCGCAAAGGGTCATGGAGAACGCTAACGCTTTGGGCTGGAGCCTCGATCAGGAGGATTTTGTCAAGCTGGACCAATCAACATGAACGGACTCTACGGTGCGATCGCTGCACAGAAAGCCCGGTTCATCGAGAGCAGTATCCATCGGAATGTCTATCGAACTCGCTTGACCGTCTTGAATCATGCGAGAACTTTGTAGACTAGGTCTCCATTTCGGACTTTGTCTGCGACTTTCATTCCGATTGATTGCCCGGGTCCTGCGCTTTGTACGTTTGCATGTTCGATTTGCATGCTATCCACCTTCTGGCAGAAGTCCGTAGTAGCACCTTTAACTCGTATAGTGTCTCCAACGGTTAGCTTGCCGGTCAAGTCGACGACGGACACGCTAATCTTGCTGTAGTAGTTTCCTATGGAGCCAATTTGCTCCAGTTTCTCTTCGGCCATCGACCGAAACACACTCTACGTAGCGTTTGTATGTAAGTTACCCAAAAAACCATCGTTCCGGACGCAAGGAGAGACAAAGAGCGTGTCACATCACTGGGGCTACGTGGCTATACTCTGCGCGGCCTTCTTGTTCGGCATCTCTATCACAGCCAACAAAATCCTACTGGAGTCAATATCTCCGCTCATAATCGCATCCATCACCTACATCGTTGCAGGAACATTCCTCGGAGCCATCAGCTTCCTCCCGCAGAAGACCAAACTGACTTCTTTCCTCAAGCTGCCGGGCAACACACGATCGAAGCCATCTTGGAAGGATGGTGTCTTGCTCCTGTCGATCGCACTGTTTGGAGGAGTTCTAGCTCCCTCCCTCAACCTGATCGGCCTCAACCAGACAACAGCGGTTTCTGCTGCGCTGCTCGGAAACACGGAGACTCTCTTCACAATCGCGATCGCATTCTTCTTCCTCGGCGAACGGGGAAGACCGAGAGATTACGCTGCTATGGGTCTGCTCATCATGGGCGCAGTGATACTGACAACGAACCTGAACTTTCAACAGATTGGTTCTCAAGGCACATTGACCGGTAACGTACTCGTTGTCCTTGCTGCCTTCTTTTGGGGGATCGATAACAACCTTTCACGACCTCTCACAGTCAGAGGAAGCCTCTTGCACGTTGGTTCGCTGAAGAGCATTATCGGTGGTGGGCTACTATTCACGATCGCTTCGCTCTACGACTTCCACTTCATCCCAAGCACATTTGCGATCTCTTGGCTGCTGATCTTAGGAGTTTTCAGCGTGGGACTCTCCCTGCTGCTTTTCTTATTCGCGCTCCAACAGATTGGAGCAATGAGAACAGGAGTGATATTCTCGACAGGATCGCTGTTTGGAGCCGTTTTCGCCTTTTTTGTGCTTCATGAACCAATCAGCCTAGTGCAGGTTCTTGCAGGCTGCCTGATGCTCGGCGCTATCTACATACTCTCGATTCCGAAAAAACAGAACCCCAACCTAGTATAGGGGAAGCGCAGAGCCTTCGGAGCTTATCTTCTTCTTGCGATTGTTTCCGCGATTATGAAGAGCCCTATCAGGATTATGATTAGCGGAAGTATATCCACCTTCAAGCCAAAGTAGCGCGCGAGCCCTATGAGTAATGCAAGTATCCCAATGCCCAGGCTGAACCTACTCATGCTGACGCCTATGCTGCTTCGGGCTAGGTTCAACCCGATGAGTATGAGCCCTACACCGAGCGCGATCACGGTGCCCACATCAACCCGAAAGGTTTCACCGTAAATCCAAGCCCCGCCGACAAGAATGAAGAACAGACCCCACGCCAAGGTCGTCAAGATGCGAGCGTTCGTGGTCATCCCTTTCGCCATCTGACTGTTTTCGTCTACCGTAATGTTCGATTATAAGGGTTGAGACCGTAATAAGGTCGAATTGAATCTAGCGCGCTTGCGATCGCATCAGGACTTGTAGGAGATACATGCTTGGCCACGGTGGAGGAGCTCATTGAGAAGATCCTAGCCGAGCGTAAAGACTTCACCCACGAGCAGCTTCAGAAGCTCATTGAAGAGAAGAAGCGCAACTTTGACGGCCTCCTCTCCGACCAAGGTGCCGCTAGACTCGTTGCGGAGGAGCTTCTGATCGAAACCGAACATGTCGCTGTTCCGAGCATGATGATTCGGGACTTGGTCGCCGGATTGAATGACACGACTTTGAGTGGGACGGTCGTGTCCATCGAACTGTTAAGAGATTTCGTACGGAAAGATGGCTCAACCGGTCGTGTTGTGAACGTTATTTTTGAAGATTCAACCGGGAAGATTAGATGCGCCATTTGGGATGATAAAGCCGATGAGGTCGCCAAGCAAGGCGATATAGTAGGAAAATCAATCACGGTAAGGCATGGCTACACACGCGCCGGTCTAACAGGCGAACCGGAACTCAACGCAGGCGAAAGAAGCGATATCACGATCACCGCTGAAACCGGCCCCTCAACCCCACGCCCGATGACAGCCATAGGGGAGATACGGGAACCCGTCCTAGAACTGAACCTCCTCGGCATCATCCATTCCCAACCAAGATTCTATGAATTCGATAGGAATGGGCAGAATGGCGCTGTGCTGAGAACGATGCTTACGGATAATACCGGTTCGATCACCCTAGTTGCATGGAATGAAAAAGCCGAGGAATTGAAAAACCTCAACATAGGTGCTATCCTGCGAGTTCAAGGCGGCAGGTTACGTCGAGACAACCTCGGACGCCTAGAGGTGCACTTGGACAATATGGCAAAAGTGATTCTTCTCGAGAAACCTCCAGAAGGCTTTACGATTCCAGAGATGAAGCTTCACAAGATCTCTGAATTGAAACCGGACTTGCCAGCAACGAATTTTGTGGCACGCATTGTCGGAGCGAGTAACGCGCAAGAAGTGCAGCGTAAAACTGGCGAGAAGGTTTCAGTCTCACGAATTCTCGTTGGCGATGAGACCGGGATAACCTCTGTTTCCCTGTGGGACGATAAGACAGCGCTATCGGCTGAGCTGAAAATCGGCGATATCATCAAGATTGAAGACGCGAGGCCGGTCCTGCAACTCGGCCAGATATCAATAAGCGCAGGAAAAACAGCAGTAATTCAGAAAGTGAAAGACAAAAGCCTAACAGTAGAGGTCAAGATCAGCAAGATAGCTCAGATCGGATCACAACCTGAGCTTGTCGCGTTGGAGGGAGAAGTTGCCACGGATCCCGAGACGAGGGACATAACGACCGGAAAAGGCGAGAATATCCAAGTCACATCAACTCGAATTCGAGACGAGACAGGCGAGGCGAGAATCTCATTCTGGAGATCGCATGCAACCGAAGCTGGCAAACTGAAGCGCGGTTCAAGGATACGCATCTACGGCCTAGTACCCAAACCGGGCCTAGCAGGCGATACGGAATTCAATACAGTCCAAGCATCGAAGCTTGAAGTGTTAGCTCGCGCTGAAGGCGCAGGACCTTCCCCTGACGAGTTCAGGCAGTTCCTCACGCTCAAGGAGAACGAGCAGGTTTGGGTTAGAGCGATCGTGCTCGATGCTGAAGACGGGGCTGCACTGACTTCTATTTGCAGTCAATGCGAGCAACCGGTTGCCCCCTCAGATGACCACTTCGTTTGCTCCACTCACGGCTCGCAGACTGAGCCGACTTGGCTGCTTACAACCCGTATGCGGCTTGACGATGGCACCGACACGATTGTGGCAAATGTTCGAACCAAAGAACCGCACACTCTAATCGGCAAGAGCGTGAATTGGGCTCAGAAAGAGATATTAGCGAAAGGAACGAGTACGGTAGCCTTGCCTATCGACGCAACTGGGA
Organism: uncultured Candidatus Bathyarchaeia archaeon; assembly: GCA_964353625.1. GTDB lineage: Archaea > Thermoproteota > Bathyarchaeia > 40CM-2-53-6 > 40CM-2-53-6 > CAVPLU01. Next base: position 5,162 of record CAYGWT010000195.1, read on the forward strand.
AGCTTGCTGGAATGAGGGTAGAAGCCTTCGGCGTCACAAAACGCGATCCTCAAACTGGAAAAATCATGTTTGATACCGACAAATTGTTCTTACGTGAATAGAGAGTCGTACGCTGAATGAATTCTCAACGAGATTTCTGACCCTATAGAAATGCACTCTGCTGAGTTGACGACTTTTTGATGGCGATGAAGCTCGGTCAAGACATCTTCGACTACCTCAACACCGTGAAAAACCCAAGCAGCAAACAAACAATGAAACGTCGAGTACAGGAGTATCAACCCAAACTGGAGATAATTGACAGATTCTCAACAATCGATACCCGTTACTTCATGGTAGTCTTCTCCGCTGAATGGAATGATGAATGTCGCGCCCATATTCCCAGCCTAGCGAAACTCCTCATCGCAGCCAAAAACAGCAACGTCTCAGTCAAAGTTGTGGATTTTGACGAGAACCGCGACATAGCGGAAGAGATGCACGTACTCCGAATCCCAACCATAGTCATTCATGACAAAAGCTGGAGAGAGATCGGACGCTTCGTCGAGAAAACTCAACACGGCGCCACTCTGGAAGAAGAATTGTGGGACATCCTCAGCAAATCCCCCAACTCCAAGCAGCAGACACCGTCAATCTCATACCCGAAATACTGACCGGTCCAACTCATTCCCGACGTGCATAATCTCTTTCGAGAGCAGCCACGTATTTGTTCCAAGCTTCATTGATACTCTCGGTGTCTTCCTCTCTTGTCGGCGCCCCACCAATCTTGTAATGTTCCTTGAAGATCATGTCCAACCTCGTCTTTTTGGGACCAAGACTCGACAACCGGTAGTCAGCGATCTCATCGCAGTCTTGCCCAGGAGAATCCAAATGCCAAGCCTTTGGAGGCTGGAGCGTCACGATATTTACAGCGCTCCTGATCTTGCCTCCTCGTCGGTAGATATAGCTGTAGACGACACGACGTTGCGTCTTCTGCAAGATTATTCTCTTCCTCTTTGAACCTATCATCTTCCTGTCGTCTTCCCTGAAATCGGTACACCAATCGTAGACGAACCGTAGAGGGGCGTTTATGATCTTTGAGACGTGCATGGTGTGGCTCGAAGTCAACATGTCAGCGCCTCCCGATACCCCATGCCTTCGACCTATTCTCTCTTTGGATAGAACAGGAGAAGCTAGTGCGCTCCCAACTCATGTCCCTGTAGATACGTGAGAATTGATATTCTGCGATAATATTCATCGTGCCATGAAACATCTTGCGGTCGGCATATTCCACGACGATACGCTCAGTCGAGAATTGGGTAAGAAGGATACTGAGACCGATATAGTGGTTCTCAACAGGAAGATGGATGAGCACATACTTACTTTCATGTACCCTCTCGAAGACAAACTATCAGCAAAAAGCGAGATAGTTTCCAGTGTTGACGCGGCGATAGTCACGTTCACCGAAATGACAAGAGAACTGGGGGAGACAGTCGTGATGCTGGACTCTCTCGGGGATCTCCAAAGGAATAACGGTAACCACCCCGTACACGACTCTTGACCGCATAGCAGCGATAACCAAGGGGACATCTCTCGAGTCCTTCATCGTTGAGAATAGGGACCCAGCGAAGATCCTGGGGCTTCTCAAGAACATTCACCCAGAAAGGGATACAGTCTCTCCGCCTGTGGTTGTGGTTGACAACTCGTTCAGTGTTAGGGGAGTGGGCGATGTAATACTCGGGTTTGTGAAGAGAGGTATCGTAAGGAAATACGACAAGCTATCGTTGCTGCCAGCAGGTAAGGAAGTGACGGTTCGTTCAATACAAATGCAGGATGAAGACTACGATGAAGCCGAGGCTGGATCAAGAGTTGGCCTAGCCATAAAGGGCGCGACCGTTGACGAGATGGAAAGAGGCTCAGTC
>CAYGWT010000196.1:0-8925 GCA_964353625.1 uncultured Candidatus Bathyarchaeia archaeon
GTTAAACATGGCAACGCCCTTACACACAACATCGGGGGAACCGGGCACTATGCATATGTGACGATTTTGGGGAGGGATTGAGATGGCGTTTGGTCCTCCAACACGAGCGTTGAAGTCCAGACCAATCACCTTCGCATTTGACATTCCCACCAACAAAATATCAAAGTTCTGGGATGAACTTGAGAACGGTAAAGTCTACGGCACTAAATGCAAGAAATGTGGACACAAGTACTTCCCACCAGCCGCAGACTGCTCGGAATGCCTAACATCAGACATGGAATGGATCGACCTTACAGGTGAGGAAGGAGAGATCGAGACCTTCACTCATGTGATCGTTCGACCGCCAAGTTTCGCCGAGCAGGAAACGTACACGGTCGCAGTAGCCAGACTGAAGCAAGGCGTGAAGGTACTCGCATGGCTCTCAGGTGTGAAACTTGGTCAAGCGAAGGTTGGCATGAAAGTGAAACTTGCTGGGAAGCCATCGTCTGAAGGGTCCAGCTACGAACTCGTGCCGATCCAATAAGTGAAATACCTAGACGTGCACGACAATATTCGATGTGATCTTGATGGCTACTCAACCTCTGAGAAAAGCCGCAGTCATTGGAGCCGGATCGATGGGCCATGGTATAGCACAATTACTTGTCATGACTGGCACTGACGTGACTATCGTTGACATAAACGATGAAATCCTTGCGAAAGCGCGGCAGAAGATACAGTGGAGCATCGAGAAGTTCGTTGAGAAGAGAACGGTCAACAGAACCGATGCGGATGCTGCCATTGCACGTCTCCACACGACGACGAACATGAATGAGGCTTTCAAGGACACGGACCTTATCGTTGAGGCGGCTCCCGAGAACCTCGAGATGAAGAAGAAACTTTTCGCACAGATGGAACAAGCGGCTCCGAAACACGCGATTTTCGGATCAAATACCTCAACGTTGAGCATCACGGAGCTAGGAAAGGTAACAAGCAGGCCTGACAAAGTTGTCGGGCTGCATTTCTTCAATCCACCGCAGATGATGCCGCTCCTTGAGATCATAAAAGGGGCACAGACCAGCGAAGAGACGACGAAGTTCGCATTGGATCTGGCGAAAAAACTTGGAAAAACACCGGTGCTGGTGAAGAAGGATGTCAGAGGATTTATTGTAAACGGAATTCTGGCAGCTGTCTTCAATGAAGCGTTCTGGGCCGTCGAACGAAAAGAAGCAACGAGGGATGAGATCGACGCGGCTATGAAATATCAAGCAGGCTTCCCGATGGGAATATTCGAACTTGCAGACTTTGTTGGTCTCGACATACTCAACAGCGTAGCGAAAGAAATGGAGGACGCTTTCGGAGCGCGAGCCAAGGCTTGCCCAATCTATCAGCCTCTAGTTAAGGCGGGAAAACTAGGCCAGAAGACAGGAGAGGGGTTCTACTCGTGGAGCACTGGACGACCTCGAATACCATTTGAACTCGCTGACAAATTCGATCCGAATAGGCTTTACACGATGGCGGCCAACGCCGCTGCGTGGCTGGTTTACGACGATGTGGCCAGTCCGGCGGATATTGATACGGCGATGAAGTTCGGGACAGGTTGGCCCTCGGGACCATGTGAACTCGCCGACAAGATGGGCATAGACGCGGTTGTCAAGAATTTGAACGAATTGCATGCGAAACATCCCGAACCAATGTACGAGCCGTGTCCACTTCTTCTTGAGTATGTGAAGAACGGATGGCTTGGCAGGAAGGCCTCGCGGGGATTCCACAAGTACAAGTGACAGATCCACCAAGCCGGCAGTCAATAGTGATTGCAGAGGGTTTCTTATAGTGGGTAGTGTGAACGCTTTTCCATCAGAGGTTTTCAGAATTGAGCGAAGGTAAGACCTACCAAGACATCATAGTGAAGAAGGAAGAAGGCATAGGCTGGATTACACTCAATCGACCTCACAGACTCAACACGATGACGCTTGACATGATGAATGAGTTCATCTCAGCGTTGAGCGATTTCGATTCAGATAAGGAAGTGAAATGCGTCGTCGTTACAGGCGCTGGGGAGAAAGCCTTCAGCGCGGGGGCAGATGTCACATCATTCACGGGAATAACTCCATCGATGGCAGTAGACGCGTCGATGAAAGGCCACGAGCTTACGGCACAAATCGAAAAACTCGGTAAGCCCGTGATAGCCTGCATAAATGGCTATGCGCTGGGAGGCGGCCTCGAGGTCTCTCTCGCCTGCGATTTCAGGATCGCGTCTGAGAGCGCACAGATCGGACCGACCGAAATCAAACTCGGCCTAATACCAGGTTGGGGAGGAACCCAGAGGCTTACTCGCATCGTGGGGCTAGCCAAGGCTAAGGAGCTCGTAATGCTTGGGGACCGGATCACCGCACAAGAGGCTCTGAGAATTGGCCTAGTCACCAAGGTCGTGCCTCTAGCAAAGTTGGTTGAGGAGACCAAGACATTCGCAAAGAACTTCGTGGACGGGCCGCCTATTGCCTTGAAGGCCGCTAAGCATGCTCTGAACTATGCGACGCAGGTACCACTGGACATAGGGCTGAAGTTTGAATCCGAGGCATTTGGTATCGTGCTTTCGACGAAGGACGTTATGGAAGGCGTCTCAGCCTTCATGTCCAAACGAAAGCCGGAGTTCAAAGGGAAGTGATTTGTCATGCCCATAGATTTTGGCTTCACTGAAGAGCAGGAACTGTTCAGACGAACACTCAAAGAGTATTATGCGAAGAACTTGACGCCGAAATCCAAAGAAATATTGAAGGCGCGAATGATCACGCCTGAAGTTCACAAAGCGCTGACGGGTCAAGGCCTGTTTGGATTATTGCTCCCCAAAGAGTGGGGTGGAAGTGAAGCAGATTATGTTACTTTTACGATCGCTGTAGAGGAGCTTACTAAGGCTGACCCAACCGGTGTTGCAGGTATCCCAGTCTGGTACGGGGCCACATGCGCCCGTGTCCTCGCCGTATACGGAAACGCGGAACTGAAAGAAGAAGTTCTCCCGAAGGTCGTGAAGGATGGTTGGATCACCCCACTCCACAACACCGAGCCTGGCTGCGGCACCGACTTCACAGCAATCACAACCACAGCGAAGAAGACCGATACAGGCTACGTTGTTAACGGAGAGAAGCAGATACTCAGCTGCGTCCCCGAAGCAATGAAGTACGGTGGAGGCTTCATTACCTCCGTCAAGACCAAGCCTGAGCTTGGCTCGAAGGGCCTAAGCCTCCTTTACATTCCTGTGACATCGAAAGGCGTCACGACATCGCTCTACGAGGGAATGGGAATAGATCTCGGCGGGGTCAGATATGAGAACACGGAAGTTCCGGAACATTGCCTCATAGGCTTTGAGGGAACAGGCTATCAGATGACGTACGAATGCTTCGTCCACGCACGAGTCCCAACCACTATGGCGATTGTAGCGGGTGCAGAGAAATGTCTCGAGGCGGGAATGGAACATATCAAGCAGCGGCGATCGTTCGGTCGACCGTTAGCCGGCCACGAAGGGATGCAGTTCGAACTCGCTGAAGACCATGCGAACGTTTTGGCAGCCCGATGGCTATGCTACCGCGCTGCGTGGCTCGTGGACAGATACCACGACGGGCGGGCATCATTCTACGACGCGATGATGGCGGCATCCTGCGCCAAACTCGTAGCTTCCGAATCATGCATGAAAGCAATCAGCGACGTGGTTGAGTGGTTTGGCGGAATGGGAACTACCACAGACTACGATGTGCAGCAAGCATTCAGGACAACGAGACAAGCGATAGTTGCAGAGGGAACAAGAAACGCTCAGAAGATCGTAATCGCACTCCAACTGCTCGGATCAGACTTTGCAGCTTGGAAGAAATGGGAAGAAGCAGGAAAGTAGCAAGACTCACTGTTCACATCGAACCTCTTTCTATTTTCTTTTCCCCTCTTTTTCGTGCGCGCCTAGACGTCCTTCTAGGCTCGCTTTTCAGAACGCTCCGCCTGTAGTCATCAACTTCTGAACAAAAGATTATCGAGTCGTTTGCACCCATAGGGGGGTACCCGATCGTGCCGGCGGTAGCGTTTTATACGTTCAGCCAGCGTAGCAAGATTGGTGCTCATTCTTTGGAAAAACCTTGGTTTAGATTCTATCCAAAAGAGGTACCGCATTCAATCGATTATCCGAATATCACGTTGAGCGAAGCACTCAAAGAGTCAGCGCAAAAGTTCCCTGACAATCCTGCAATCATCTACTTTGGAAAGCGCATCTCATACCGTGAGCTAGACGAATTGGTAGACAAATTTGCCACCGCCCTGCAGGATATGGGAGTAAAGAAAGGCGACAGAGTAGGCGTGCAACTGCCAAACATCCCACAATTCGTGATCGCATTCTACGGAGCGTTTCGCGCAGGGGCGATATGTGTTGCGTGCAGCCCTCTCTACAAAGCGAGGGAGATTGAGCATCAGCTCAATGACAGTGGAACGGAGACTCTTGTTTGCATGGACACGCTGTACCCGATAGTTCAGAAGATTCGAGAAGCAACTAAACTGCGCAACGTAGTCACAACCAGTCCGCGGGACTACCTTCCACCTCTCCTGAGAACGCTGGCACCATTGAAGGGAGTCAAGTCGCACAAATGCCCTGGAGCAACGGACTTTCTAGCAGTCATGAAAACATCTGGACCGAATCCGAAACCAGTCGCAGTTAAGCCTGATGAACTTGCTCTCCTCCAGTATACTGGAGGAACAACGGGCGTTCCTAAAGGCGCCATGATTACTCACAGAAACCTCATCGCCAACGCCGCGCAATGTGAGGTTGAGTTGCCGATTCGTCGAGGAATCGATATCAACGTCACCGCACTGCCCCTCTTCCACATATTCGGCATGACATGTGCCATGAACGCAGCTGTACTAACTGGCACGACTATGCTCATGATTCCTGACCCGCGCGATCCTAAAGCCATACTGAGCGCGATCAGTAAGTACAAGGCAACTGTCTTCTGCAGCGTCCCGACCATGTACATCGCTCTCATTAACAGGCCAGACATCAAGAAGTACGACCTAAGCACGGTACGTGCATGTCTTTCTGGAGCCGCGCCGCTGCCAGTTGAGGTTCAGAAGAAGTTTGAGCAACTGACCGGCGGCCGACTAGTCGAGGGATATGGCCTAACAGAGTCAAGCCCCGTGTCCCACGTTAATCCACTGGATGACCCCAAGAAGAACAGGCCGGGGTCAATAGGCATTCCAGTTCCGGACACTGAGGCGAAGATTGTGGACCTCGAGACCGGCGTAAAAGACTTGAAACCAAATGAGGTGGGCGAGTTGGTTCTCAAGGGCCCACAGGTCATGCAGGGGTACTGGAACAAGCCTGACGAAACCAAAATCACGCTCAAAGGTGGATGGTTATTCACTGGCGACATCGCCAAGATGGATGAGGACGGCTATTTCTACATTGTCGATCGGAAGAAAGACATGATTGACGTTTCCGGCCTAAAGGTCTGGCCGCGTGAAGTCGAAGAAGTACTATACGAACATCCCGCCGTCAACGAGGCAGCAGTCATCGGAGTCCCGGACGCATACAGAGGCGAAACCGTCAAGGCTTACGTAACTCTCAAGCCTGGATATCAGGGAAAGGTAACAGAAGAGGACATCATCAAATTCTGTAAAGAAAAGATCGCCAATTACAAGGCGCCGAGGATGGTTGAATTCAGAGAGTCACTGCCGAAGACACTTGTAGGGAAGATCCTGAGACGGGCACTCAAAGAGGAGCTCGCATCTAAGAAGTAAAATCTGAGTCTATGAGATCAGAAGTGTCTGCGAAGACAACGGGATATGAATGAAGTGTAGACTCTCAGTCCATGGGCTCACTTGACATAGAAAGTCTCTCAGACGGAACGCAGAGACCACGGGCACGCCTTCAATCAGTTTCGGTGAAAGATCAGCTAGCGTTAACACAATTGGGAGGAGCTGCACCGACCCCCATCCAGCAATCCCATGTTTTTTCCCGTACGATGCGAAGACTTCAGCCAGTGACTGGGCACGGTGAAGCTGGTTCTTTGCAGCCATCTTGATCTTGCTCGCGGCGGAGCCGTGATGCCAGTGTTTGCAGTCAACGCAAAGTACCAGTGGCTCCTTTCCGCCCAGTATGTCGATCTCGTATCTGTGCCCGCAATGTTTGAAGATGAAGTGATTCACAGTCAAATATCCTTCTAGACTTAGTATTCTGCTGGTGAAGCATTCGAATTCCTGCCAGCTGAGTTCTCTGGCAATGAGTTCGGGGTCAAGTCCCTTTGTGACTGCGATTTCTGCTATTCGTAGCCGCTGTTCTGCCGTGACGTGGATCTCCTCACCTACGACGGTTAGGGCACTGGCTGCTTGAAGCGTCTCCAGCGACTCTTTGACTACAGACGAGCAAACCCTACTTGTTTGGACAACTTCATCTCTCTTGCAAACGGTACCCTGTCTAGTCTCATGCAGTAGAGCGATATGCAAAGCGGTATTCGTGATGGCAACCGGCTGCACTGGCGTTGATGTGCAGTTTTCCTAGGGCATGTCAGCTGGAATGTAAGGCAGAGAGGTAGACGTTAGTATTCTGCTATTGCTTCAGAATATCATGAAACAGAGCACGAGTATCAAGATCGCTAGCGCGAACAAAGCCTTTCTGCTCGTAGAGAGTGCTGACACATCATCAAGAGGCTCGACGCCAGCCAACCCACCGCGAGTGAACATTAGAATGAGAATCAACAATGCAAAGGGCCAGTATCCCGCGAGAGCTAAGACTACGAGCCCTACTCCGGTCGAGATGCGATGTCCAAGAGGACCAAGTGCGGCTCGAAAGATGTGACCGCCATCCAATTGCCAGGCGGGAACTATGTTCAGGAATGTTATCAGCGCACCAATCTCCGCAGCAAAGGCGACCTGCGTCAAAACTAGGGTCTGCCCTGGCAGGACCGTGCGGATGTCAAGGTAACTGAGAAGAATCATCAACAAGGGCGTGTTCGGCCACGCTTGCACTGACAGCAGTCCTTGACTCACAAGGGCATCCACCTGTGCCTGCGATACCATGGGCGCAGTAAGTACGCTGGCAATCGCCACACATATCGTAGCCAGAAACCCAACCGCAGGCCCACTGAATCCAAGATCGAACAATTCGTCACGGTTTGCAGGCGGACTCTTCAAAGAAATCACCGCGCCGAACGTCCCAAAAGGCGGCGGGCCAGGGATGAAATACGGAAAAGTGGAGTCCATCCCGTGGCTTGATGCTGACAATTTGTGACCCAATTCATGGAGTGCAATGATCCCGAAAATTGATACCGCAAACATCACAACCTGCACATTGAGATCGAGGTGTCCGAAGACAGCTTTCAAGACTTGCGGGTCCATCGAGTAGGTAAGGTTGTAGCTTGCGAAGAGTATGGTCCCAATCGTGGCAAACATCAACAAGACGTTGATGAGTGGGTTCGACCGTCGTGCTTGGATTCTCTGGAAGATTCTTATGAGAAGCTTGTCCGAGTCAGAGCGAACTGACGCGCTCAACTGAAGCGGTTTCAAGTCACCTAGAAGCGCCTTGAACCTCCCTTTCACAGCTTCCCTGTCCACGCGGAAGTTGGGAATTCCGTACTGATCGACGTAGGCGTCGATGACGTTGAACCTGAGCTGAACGATCCTTCTAAGATCAATGAGATTGGATTGGGCAACGTCTTGAGTTGACTTGCTCCACGATGGCGATGACAAGTGGGGTTCCTACCGTAAGGAGCACTGGTTCGAAGAACAACTTCACTTAAAGATATTGATTCCTTCGAATAGTGTCAGTCCAAATGCCTTATAGTATCCTTGTGTTGACATGGAAAGTTTGAATCGCGATGCTGACGGAAATGAAGTTTTCCTTGCGGCAATTCGACGCGAAAGATGTCGAATCCGTCATCGAGATCAATAGGACATGTCTCCCTGAGAACTACGCATCATTCTTTTTCATAGATACATCCCAGAACTGTCCCACTGCCTTTAGAGTCGCCGAGGTCGGCACTCGAGCAGTCGGTTACATAATGTGTCGAGTTGAGCACGGTTTCTCGGACGTCAAGCGATTGAAGTTCGTGCGTAAGGGACATATCATTTCCATCGCTGTTTTGCCTGAATTCAGGAGAGCCGGCATTGCTTCGGAGCTTGTGAAGCAGGCGCTCAGTGCGCTCCGAGAGATGAAGGCCGAGGAATGCTACCTAGAGGTTCGAGCAGTCAATGAATCGGCCATCAAATTGTATGAAAGATTGGGATTCTCACTGGCAAGGCAGGTGTCTCACTATTACGCTGATGGTGCAGAGGCACTGGTGATGGTGGTCCCCATAGAGGGGAATGACTTACCCTCCCAGAGTGCTTAGCCCTAAGCCGTTTGTTTGGTTTCGAGAGTTCAGCAGGTTTGTGCGCAAACACTATGTAGGATAGATGCTCCGCACTGCTGTGTGTTCGTTCCTTGGATTGGCTTGAGACAATACGAGAGGATCTATGAAAAGCAACGATTGTCCGCATTCCATCGAAACAGGGCTGCTACGAGTACATCGTGAACCCACTGAGCTCCGGCGTTCCTGAGATTCCAACAGAGACATTATGGGGTTGCACGTTCGAAGTCGCAATGGTTAGCAATGTGAAGCAGTCCAACAAGATCATCACGCCAGAGGCAATGGGAATTCAGATTGCCGCAGCGCTAAGCCTTGTCACAGGGATCCCGATGCTTGTTATCAGAAAGACATCCTACATGTTGCCAACCGAAATCAGGATCGTGAAAAGAACAGGGTACGCTGAGGAGATAACGTACGCAAATGGTCTAAAATCAGGAGACTCGGTGCTACTAGTCGACTCGATAATTGCCACAGGTGGAACCTACGTCGCGATCATCAAGGAACTTCTCTCCAATGAAATCAAGCTGGCAGATGCCGTATCAGTCATCGAAAGGGTGGAGTTTGAAGGCGT
>CAYGWT010000197.1:0-2969 GCA_964353625.1 uncultured Candidatus Bathyarchaeia archaeon
TGGGCGTGGTTGATTCAGCGCGTGTCCGGAATCGTCTTAGTTGTGTTCGTTGTTGCGCACGTGGTTGCGATTTCTCAGGCAAGTTTCGCGCTCAAGGGCACACTAGTCACGATGCTGGACGGTTTGAGGAACCCGTTCTACTATGTTGACAGCACTTACCTTGCTATCGATCTGATCATGCTAGGCATCATTGCGTTCCACGGTATGAATGGAATCCGTATCGTACTATTGGACACAGGTATTGGCGTTGGACTCCGTTCGCACAAAGTCATCTTCTGGATCCTAATTGCCATAGCTGTCATCGCAAGTGGCCTCGTGATTTACTACGGTCTTCCGTTGCTGGGAGGAGCCTAACCGTGAGTGCAAATCCCTCAGCCCCCACGAACGTTTGGCTCTGGCTGTTCCAGAGAGTCACTGCCGTGCTACTGGTCGTCATCCTTGGAGTACATCTTTGGCTCGCCAATTTCGGACAAGCGTCAGCATCGCTTCGCGCGATCCTCGGTGTTACACTTCTCGGACTCGCCCTCTTTCATGGTCTTAACGGTGTGCGGACAATAATCTTCGACTTCAGCATAGGTGTTCAAGGTCGCAGGCTCGTAACGATGCTGCTTCTACTTCTTGGTACGGTATCGCTTCTGTTTGGAATGCATGGCCTTTGGCCGCTGATAGTCGGAGGATAATTGAGGCGCTTGAACTATGCCGGAGCATGACGTGATCATAGTTGGCGGCGGACTCGCCGGTCTCCGAGCCGCCATCGAAGCCTCCGCTCTCGTTGACACCGCTGTCATAAGCCGAGTGCATCCGCTACGGTCGCACACAAAGGCGGCCCAAGGCGGCATCAACGCAGCACTCAGGAACGCAGAAGGAGGAAGAGACGATACCCCCGACAAACATGCCTTCGATACGATCAAAGGAAGTGATTTCCTCGCTGACCAAGACGCAGCCGAACTGATGACGCGGATGGCTCCCGAATGCATATTCGAGTTTGAGCACTGGGGATGCCCCTTCAGCAGAACCGACGAAGGAAAGATCGCCCAACGTCCATTCGGCGGAGCAGGCTTCCCCCGCACATGCTACGGCGCAGACAGAACCGGGCTCTACCTACTGCAGACCGTCTACGAGCAATCAATAAAGAGAAAGATCAAGGAATACCAAGAATACTTCGTAACCTCACTCATCATAGACGAGGTGTCGTGCAGAGGGGTAATCGCACTTAACATCAGAACCGGCGAACTCGTACCGATCACTGCCAAGGCAACGATACTCGCCACAGGCGGCGCCGCTTGGGCATACAGCATCTCCACAAATTCCATGATCAACACAGGTAACGGAATGACGATCGCATATCGAGCAGGCGTACCCCTGAAGGATATGGAATTCATCCAGTTCCACCCGACGGGACTGTATCCGAACGGCATTCTCATCACAGAAGGTGCCCGAGGAGAAGGCGGCTACTTGCTCAACGCCAAGGGAGAACGCTTCATGGAAAGATATGCGCCAAAGGCCATGGAGCTTGCGCCTCGCGATATCGTGAGTCGATCGATCCAGAAGGAGATCGATGAAGGACGAGCATTCGAGCACGCGTACGTACACTTGGACCTCCGACACCTCGGAAAGGAGAAAATCATGGCAAGGCTCCCAGGAATCCGCGAAATCTGTCTGCTCTTCGCGGGGCTCGACCCAATCGAGAAGCCGATCCCGATACGACCTGCCGCACACTACACTATGGGCGGAATCGACTGCAACCTCGACTGTGAAACCTCGCTAAAAGGATTGTACGCCGCAGGCGAATGTGCGTGTGTCAGCGTCCACGGTGCCAACAGACTCGGCGGAAATTCATTACTCGACTGCGTCGTTTTCGGCAAAGTCGCCGGCGACAAAGCCGCAAAATTCGCCAAGTCGGCTAGTGGTGGGAGAGACGAGGCTCTCATACAATCATCTCTGGAAAGAGAACATGATCGAGTCAACGCATTTCAGCACGGAAACGGAACCGAAGAACCTACCGCGATACGCGATGACCTACGACTTATCCTAACTCGGAAGGTCGGCATGTTTAGATCCGGAACAGATCTTGAGGACGCATTGAAGCAGATACGAGGACTAAAAGACAAGTTCTCTCGGCTTAGACCGATCAATGTTGACAAGGTCTTCAACTTGGATTTGATACGAACATTCGAGGTAGAAGCGATGCTTGAACTGGCCGAAATTATCGCGGCCTCAGCATTGGCCAGACAAGAGAGTCGAGGAGCGCACGTGCGTTTGGATTTCCCGCAGCGAGACGACAAGCGCTTCCTCAAACATACCTTAGCAAACTACTCCCCCGCAGGATCAAGACTGAACTACTCAGATGTCAAGATAACGCGATATCAGCCAGAAGCGAGGAAGTACTGATGAAGAAAGGAGACGGTGCGGCCCTCACAATTCTACGATACGATCCAGCAAAACCCCCCGAGCCCTACTACAACACCTACAGTGTTCGAGCAACGAAAGACACAACGGTGCTAGACGCGCTGTTCCAAATCCTGGAGACTCAGGATCACTCGCTCGCTTTTCGATACTCTTGCAGGAGCGCGGTCTGTGGAAGCTGCGCCATGTTCATCAATGGGCGGTACAGGCTTGCCTGCTCGACATTAATCTCAGAGATTGGACGTGACGTAATCGTTCAGCCTCTCCCGCATATGCCGATCATCAAGGACTTGGTTGTCGATCTAGCGACATTCTTCGAGAAATACAAAGTCGTCAAACCCTACTTGGTTCCCATCAAGCCACCACCAGAGAAGGAATGGATCCAGTCGCCACGGCAAAGAAACAAAATAAACGACTCGACCGACTGCATACTGTGTGCCGCATGCTACTCATCCTGCCCCAGCGTGTGGACAGGAAAGAAGTACCTTGGACCTGCCGCGATCCTGTGGGCATACCGATTCGCCGCGGACTCACGCGACGACATACTTCGAGACCGCATTGAG
>CAYGWT010000198.1:0-3614 GCA_964353625.1 uncultured Candidatus Bathyarchaeia archaeon
CGCCTAGCGGGAGCCACTTCACTATTACCATATCCGTGTAAGAAAGTTCCTGAATTTATTTATGGAGATGAATTGCGCTGAGAACAGTTTCAGCCGCCTATCAAGCTTAACAGAGTCTGAAAGCGTTCTTGTCGCGAGCGAGTCGCTCCATGATACCATGCCCGCAGATGGGCTGGTGAATCTCCGCGTAGAGAAGAGTTCGGCAGAATGGGCTCCCAGGAGGAACGATGAGTGGGAGATAGGGGCCGTATTGACACTGCCCAGAACTCTGGTCGTGTGTGAGTCATGAGAACGCCTCGAATGACCAGAGAATCTCCCGACTTCAGTCGCGGAGAGTGTCAAACAGTCAACTCTCTTCAGGTCACTGACTGAAGATTTGATGACCCGTTGTTGAGGCGATCTGTCCGCAAGCACGCTGATGTAGTCACTCTTGGTCTGAGAGTAGTTCCCGGACTTGGGATCTAGGTTTCGCAGCGTCGAATATTGTGCTGAATCGTTTCAGCCACAGTGGGTACAGGAAGATCTTGCCGTAGAAGAACTCCTCAAAGATTGCGCTTTCGACTTTGATTAGTGCGTTTCGTACTTTGGCGTAGCTGTAGAAGAGGCATAGGTGATGAACGTTCTCGAGTGATGGCAATTCCAGAAATCTCGACGCTATCTCACGGTCCCAAGCGTTTGCACTCGGTTCGCTGTTTTTCCCCTTGGCGATTCTGCGAAGAACGAATCGTTTCAGGTAGCGTGTCTGTGCGTGTCTGCTCGCGAATAGCTGTGCTGCATCCGCTTCCATGTTGGTCTCTGTCTCTGACAGACGATGTTTCACTTTTTATGCTTTGTGTGCCCATGGAGCTACTCAGACTTCTCAAGATGTGGCGTGGTTCTGCTTCTCTTGTGAGAGTCTATCGAGGAGGGCTTCATACTCCTTTGCAGACATGAGCGAGTTAGTTTCTTCTTTCAGGTTTGAAGTTTTCATCAAGATGAGCCATCCCTCTCTATAGGGTTGTTGGTTGATGAGTTCTGGTGAGTCAACGAGTTTCTGATTGGTCTCCATGACTTCCCCCGACACGGGAGTATAGATCTCGGACACTGCTTTCACCGATTCAACTGTTCCGAATGATTCCCCTCTGTTGAGTGTTCTTCCAACCTTAGGGAGGTCGGCGTATACAACTTCATGAAGAGACTCTTGTGCGTAATCGGTGATTCCAACTCTGGCGCGGTCACCCTCTAGGCGAATCCATTCATGATCCTTCGTGTACTTCAAGTTGCTCGGAATATCTCGTCCTTCAACCATTTGGGCCTCACTCGTTACTGATATTCACTACGTTGCTCTGTAGCTCGGCATGGATCAATATATAGAGTCATGCGGTGACAGCATGCCTGCTTCTACTCTCCAAGTGACGCCAGCAGATACGCTCCTCAACTATGGAAAGCTTAACGAACCATGAAGTGTTTGATCCTAGTCAGATAGCACGAGGACGCCGCTCTCATTGATCGGAACCGCGAGGACAATCCACGCCAAAGCCGGGAGAACGCTCCTGATTGCAGGCCCTGCCTCTTTTCAGTTGATTGAGGGTGAAGCAAGCGTACTCGGCGCGTCACTAGATCTCAGCAGGAACACTGTAGCGCGTGGAAAGCAGGCCCCTATCGAAATTCGCACATCCTCATCATTCAACATCATTCTCGGCGAGGAAGCTAGCCTCGAGGAACTCGATGGAAGCACAATTCCGCTCTCGTGGCGTGAAGCTGCCTCAGCCCTTGCCGAAATCGGCGAAGGCATCACAGTCGTGATAGGAGGGGCAGACACTGGAAAGACAACACTATGCACTTTCCTCTCCAACTCTCTCATCCTGAAAAATAGACAGGTCGCAATTGTCGATGCAGACATAGGTCAGACAGATCTTGGTCCGCCGACCACTATGGCAGCAGCAGAGGTCACGGCGTGCGTAGTGAACCTCTCGCAAGTCAAACCGTCTGAGCGACTCTTCATCGGCCTCACCAGCCCTGGCCACGCCAAAGGCAAAGTGATTCGCAGCATCAAGAGACTCGTTGAGTGTCACACTAAACCTGGGAAAATGGTGATCGTAAACACGGACGGATGGATCGAGGGAAACGAAGCGGCCCTGTACAAGCTTCAGATGCTCGACGAACTTCAACCAGATATCACTTTAGGGATTGGAGGAAATGAGACACCGTCGATCCTTCAGACAGGAAACCGCACGACATTGCTTGTAGGATCCCCCGACATTATCAGGGAGAGAACTCGCATCGATCGAAGGGAGCTGAGAGTACTGGGATACCGAAGGTACCTCGCTGGAGCTTCCCTTAGGACCCTTCGCCTAGACGGAGTGAGGCTGCGCTATTGTCTAGCACCAAACGATCTGGACTTGAGGGTTATCCCACGATTACAGCTCGAGAATCTGAAGGACGCGATCGTTGGCTTCTTGGATGCGGATGGTTTTCTTCAGGAGATTGGTGTTCTAAAGGACTTGCTTCGCTCCGCCAAAACGGTCAAAGTGTGGTCCAGAATCTCGGGCACACCGAGCACGATCGAGATTGGAGATGTGAAACTGAACAATGAAGGTCGCGAACTGGGCCACTTGTGGCCACAATAACCGCGCGGAAGCAAGTCGTACATACTAGTCGAAAGCTAGGTTGTGGCAACGCGAACGCAGGTGTGATCAAGCCTTGACCAGCAAGCGAGCGAAAGATGAGAAGGAAGTCTCGTTTATCGAGAAATCCATAATCAAGACGATGAGGAAGTTCAGGGAAAGCTCAAAGAACTTCTGGTCAACTGGCGATATCCAATGTCACCTCAAAGTTCACCTTCTCAAAGGTAGACTCTTCAAAACGGGGCCACTGGGCAACGTCTTTCTGAACTTCCCAACAAAGAGCACTTATCAGCACGGCGAGGACGGCTCACTACTGCCCTCCGCGACGGGGAAAAATGATCATTTCGCATTAGCGGGCTGGGCAGCCTCAATTCCAACCACTTGGAACCACGTCACCCAGCAACTCTCCTTCGCAATTGAGATAGAATACTTCCCAGTGATTCCCAAGAACTGGGCGGTCCACATAAGGAATGATCTGCTGAAACTGAGCGACGAAGCAAACAAAGTCCCACTCAAAGGCAGGTTCCTCCTGCTCCTCACGATCCCGTCTACTTCACTCTTCAGGGAGCAATTGAATGCTCTCTTCGAAGAGTTTCCCTCCGTCAGATGCTATCAACAAATCGCATAGCCATGCTCGAACGACCGTACTCATTGTGCCGACCAGACGCAGAAGGTTCCTCGCTTCCGGATTAGGCGCAATGAAGCAGTCTATGCTGAACGTTCTTTGCTGAGCCGACGATTTCGGTAGAGCAGATGCACTCCCAGTAGGCCCAGCCCGAGCCCGGCCAAGATCGATTCCAGAGGAAAACCAGGTATAGGCGGAGGAGTAGGCGCCGTAGCTCCCGTCACAGTGAATATGCTCGTACTAGTCGTGGTGGTACTTGTTGTTGTGTATGAGGTTGAGATTGAGGTTACAGTCTGCCTGACTGTAGTCAAGAATGTGGTGGGAACAATCGTCGTTCCAGCGGTTGACGTCATGAGGTAAGTTGTCGTTGTCACCGTAGTCGC
>CAYGWT010000199.1:0-6844 GCA_964353625.1 uncultured Candidatus Bathyarchaeia archaeon
AGGATCTCTTGAAGTGCTACGTAGAACATATCCAGTTTATCGGGTATTTCTTCACGTTTGACATGATAGCGCTCCTCGATACGTTGATAGATCGCCGCCCTTACAATCTTACCGGCAGCCAATAAGCCATAATCAACCGCATCTAGCAGCACTTTTCTGGTTAGAACGGCCGTAGGGGCAGGTCTGGACATCGGCATTGCGAAACACTCACTCAATTTGTGATACCTAAATCAGATAGCATGGATCTGAGTATATTAGCGTACCGTCGACGGTACATTAACGTACCATTTAGGAAAGGGGAAAACTGGCCACCTCAAGCCAAAATAGAAGTCGGCGTTTCGAGTGACCGTCGCACTGGGTGCGCGGACTTCCTAGCGCGGGCATACATGGTAACATTCAGTCATGAGGTCGGATTTTGGTCCAAAGTATGGAGGCGTCCGCTATTGCCAGTGGGAATAGGGCGTACTCGCGCACAAACACGAAGACGACGAGCGAGACTATGAGGGTTACATAAGGGAACGCTCGTCTCAATCCTCGCAACTTCAACAGCTTAACCGCCGATCCTGCGCCCAAAATGTAGAGCGCAATGAAGCCAGCACCTGAAACCAGAAAAAGCTGATCAAGCTGAGCATTCAGCACCGCAATCAAGAACAGAGCGATCGCCGTACCGGCGAAAAGAAACAGAAGAGCCCTCGCGGGCGCAGCATATCTGTTTAGTCTAGACAGAGAGGATGGCATGCCCCTATCGCGGGCCAAGGCGTAGACGAGACGTGATACCCCAATACTGTAGGCGTTCAAAGTGCCAAAGCACATTGCTAATGCCAAAAGCAAAGTCACAGCGACCGCACTAACGCCAACGAACTTTGAGAACATCAGGACGACAGGCGCGTAGAGGCTCTCCTGAAGATACATTGACGTTCCGATAACTGCGAATGACATCAGAACATATAGCAGGCTCGTGATAGCCGCGCTAATAGCAATGCTTAGCTGGAAATCACGTTTAGGATCATTGAACTCCTCAGCCATCTGTGGAACATTCTCATAACCTTGAAAGGACCAGAATATTATCACCGCAACTACGCCAACCGCGTACCAGCCTTTCGGAGCAAAGGGGACGAAATTGCTCTGCTGAATGTGCGGAATTGATAGCGCCACGACAGCAAACAAAACTACTATGACGGCTCCAAGAACGACGGATTCGGTCCGACTGCCTATTCTGATTCCAAAAATGTTGACTAGAATTGTTAAGGACATGAAGAAAAACGCGATCGGATACAGCAGGTTGGATGATAGATTCAGTGATGTTATGATATACGACGACGCGATAATCCCGACTATTGGAGCCCCAACAAAGAACGAGAGAACGAAGAGCCATCCTGCAACAGTACCAGCAGTCTGGCCAAACGCGCGTTTCACAAAAGCTGACAGCCCTCCAGCCTCTGGATAATTAGCAGCGAGAGCGCCGAAAGTATAGCCGATTGGATAGCTCAGCAACGAAAGCAGAATCCAAGCCACCAATGAGGCAGGACCAGCTATGTTGGCTGCTATTGCCGGCGTAACAAGAATGCCGCCACCCAGAACGGAGCCAACGTACATGAAGATACCTTCCCGCAACCTTATGCTCTTCCTGAGAGTACGAGGCTCCGAAACCAACGCTACCACGAATTTCATTCTGCCCACAGATCCTGCAGTTAAGAAGATTGCGAGCCCTGAAGGGTCAGATGATGCCTCATCCACAGATGATCCTAGGTTTGTGGGTCGACTCAGAGAGCCGAGTTAGTGATTTGAAAAGACGCGCTTATTACGCCATGCAATCTACCTTTCGAAATGGAACGCGAGGAAAGAGCGTATGCTCCAACAGCAATTGCAGACACCTCCTCTGCCTCAAAGTAGAGAGATTGCCACACTCGCCGGCGGATGCTTCTGGTGTCTGGAAGCAGTATACGACGAACTCAAAGGAGTTGAAGATGTGGTTTCAGGCTACGCCGGAGGCAGAGTGCCGAATCCGTCTTACGAATTGGTCTGCACAGGCGCGACTGGGCACGCTGAGGTTGTTCAGATCGCTTTCGATTCAAAGATCATATCGTTCAAAGAAATTCTCGAAGTATTCTTCACAATCCATGATCCGACCACATTGAATCGTCAAGGCTCCGACGTAGGAACACAATACCGCTCCGCCATATTCTACCACACTCCAGAACAGAAAGTGACTGCTGAGCAAGTGATCGCGGAGCTTAACTCGGAGCACGTCTGGGACGGCTCAATCATCACCGAGTTGAAGCCGTTCGAGGAATTCTATCCCGCAGAAGCCCACCATCAAGAGTACTTCAAGAAGAATCCCAATCAGTCATATTGTCGCGTCGTGATCGCGCCTGAAGTCACCAAGTTCCGCAAACAGTTTCTGGACAAACTAAGAAAGATATGATCAAAAGTTGCCAGTCTGCCCTAGGAAGTCAGACTTTCGCCGAAGGCACCCTCTCAAGAAGAGGGCTCATCACGATAGCTTCCTGTTCAGGCCGATTTGCCTAAGAATTCAACAGCGCATTCATAATCGCGTGAGCTTTCCCGGATTGCCACGAGACATATAGAAGTCGACAAACCCTGTCTTCATCAGGAAAGGTGCCAGGAGTATCAGGAGCGCCACGATGCCGACCGTTATGATTGAAGAAGCGAAGATCGGAGACATCGCGCTTCGATTGAGTGCAATGCCTATCGAGGCCCAGATTACGACAAGTCCGAAGGCGAAATCTCTACGAGTCAATACCATGAAGCTACTGATCAATAGAGCGACTACAATTACCATGGCCGTCCAGAGCGCTTGTGTCGGCTCTGGGATACCAGGGAATAGAACGTTCAACACTGATGCTATGTTGGCAATGATGGCAAGCGAGATCCATCCGAGATAGACGCTGATCGATAGATGCACAGTTAGCTTGAGGTTTCGAGGCGCCTCCCTCCTTCCAATACCCAAGCGCTGGTAGATCGAAAGTAAGCAGATGAGGAGGACCGCCATCGGTACTAGTGAAAAAACGAAGAGCTGCGGCAAACCGTACGAGTAGTGGAAGACGAGTAACCAAGATATGTTAGCGACAGCACCAAAAAGGTACAGGAAACCAATCTGCGATAGGTAGGTTTCCTCACGTTGGCTGGGCCTGACCTGATAAACCATGAAGACGATTCCCAGAGCGTAGATGACACCCCAGATGGAGAATACGTATCCTGGAGGCGTGAACAGGTTAGGGTACGAGTCGGAGACTTGACCTGTTGTTACTCCATTGAATGGAAGAACGTTAGCTAACATATTCACTATAAGTGCAGAAGCAACCGCGACCGCATTCGCCATTTGATAGGTTAGCGAATTGTTACTCGTTGCCATTAGTGCTGACTTCCTTACTACTTGAACTCCTTTTCTTCCCACATGTCATAGGCAGTGGCTGTGGACGATGCCTGAGCGATCATGGCTAGTGCAACAACTAGATGCAGAACGGTGATCGCCCAATGAATTGTTCCTTCCGTGAATACATAGATGGGAATGCCGATGACGCCGTTCAACCCCGCCATGGCTGGAATGGCTTTTGATATTCGCTTCACACGGTTCGGCGCAGAGGTCTTCATAATTTCGCGATAGTTCATGATTGCCAAGACTAGGACTGCGAGCCCGACCACGGAATGAAGGTATAGAACACCGAATATTTCCGAAAATGCAGTTACAAAGAACTGGAGGAAAGCAAGCCAGACCAGAAGGTAAAGCCGCGCCCACAACTTCAACGTGTTCACCAGATGCGAGTCTACCCGCGACACCATAAGGTTTTGCATACGGTGATGTGGTGATCGGTCAGTTCGCGTCCTAGCAGTCGCGATAGGTTCTCCTTCTCCGACCTGTATTGTTAGATCTGAGTGTGCACACGCAAGACTGACGAAACAAAGGGAGCGATGGCGCATGACAAACTAGGGAGATATCCTAGTCTATACTTGTCAGGATGGGGATTTGCGTCAGTCTTATTTCCATCCTAACCACGAGCGTTACTAGTGTGATTGTGTTGCCTTTCTGCCCGAAATGCGGCGCGGAATTACCTGCTGATGCAACATTCTGTATGAAATGCGGTAGACAGATGACTGTTACGTCAGCAGTCGAAGAGCGAAGATATTCGAGAAGAGAGAAACGCGAGAAAGATGAGAAGCAAGAGAAGGACGAGAAGCGCGAGAAGGATGAGAAGTCAGGCGACAGGACTGGAGTCTTCGTTGGCGGTCTTATCCTGATATGGTTGGGTATCTCGTTCTATCTTGTGCAGGCACAATACATTGGCTGGAATGAATGGTGGCCATATCTGCTCGTAGGAATCGGAGTGATTCTAATCGCTCAAGCAGCCGTGCGATACTCGACTGTGCATCTTAGAGGTCCAGTCATGGGTCCTTTGATCGGAGGCCTAGTTCTGCTGATCATCGGCCTCGCAGGCGTAGTGGGGATAGAGGATTGGTGGCCATTCGTTCTAATCGCAATAGGTGTCGCTGTGATACTTGGTGGCGTAAGAGCTAAAGCGCGGACTCCAAGAGCCTAGATGAACCATCGCGTTAACGCTCGATACAATACGTGTTCCGCGATCGTTTGGAACCCAGCGCGACCGAATATCCTAAAGTACTGACCGCCCAAACACTCAACCATATCCCCGATGTCGTATCTCGGAAAGAGGCAAGAGGAAACTAGGAGCCTTCCCCACTCGCCTCTCTTCATCTCATACAGCATCTTCACTCTGTTTCTAGTGACTACCTCGAAGAGGTATGTGTCATAGTTGGGCGAAACGTACGGCAGATCGTCTAGTTGCTGAGCGAAGACTCCCTCTGTTGCTGTGTACATCTCCACGACGGGCGCTTGACCATAGAAGTACTGTAGAACGGGAGCATACTTCCAGTGTATCTTAGGAACACTGGTGCAGAAGAACGCGCCGATCTTCCAGAACTCCTTAGGAAGCTTGTGGTGTTTGCGTTTCACATACCTGGCGAAAGAGGTGATGATTGGCGCGACACCCATGCACACTCTGACATCTTCGTCCTTGGTCAACTGGTAGGCTAGGTCGAACCTTGCCTCCCAAGCCTTCTTCGTGATGTCGCCGCCAAGTGCATCAATTTCCTCTTGAGGAGGAACAAGATTCGTGCCTGCAAAAGCCGGATTCAATCTCGCGTAGGTGCCCGAGCTGAAGCCACATGTTGCAGCTCCGCTGTTGGCTGGCATCGACCGCGTGCGTGAAGGGAAGTTAAGGTTGAGAACTTTGCCCTGAAGAATATCGAATCTCCCAGTTCTAAGAACATGGTTCACTATTGCACGCGCTCCGCAAGAGAGAATCTGATTCAGATGCTTGCTCGTAACGGGAAGGATTTTCGGTAGGTCGGTGGTTCCTCTTGTCATAACCCAGGCTGCCGGTGGTTCAGGTAGCAACGCTTTGAAATCGCCTTCAGTCACTTTGGCTATGATAGGTTGGAAGTCAACATAGCTACTAGGCTGGAACACGCTCCTATATTCATCAATAGAAAGTGAAGAGGCGACTTTGCGTTTCTTACCGTACTCAGTATTGCTGTAATCCTTGAGAAGATTCTGCAGCGTTCTCTGCTGAGCTTCGGCTGGGTCGCGTAGTGCGTCATGCCATGGCTTCACTACAGCTTTGAGAGACTCTACTGCCGAAATGTTCAGAGACATCCAAGATCATCTGAAGGTTGGTCCCCAAGCGTTACCTTCGTTCTTCTTAACTCTTGATCAGTTACAACCCCGCTATATTTCGCGTGACCGCCGTTCAATCTATCTCATATGTGGATTGGTTAGTAACATTAGTGACTGACTTGAAGTTATATCGGGAATTCGATGACTTCCTGAACGAGCAGCAATGAACTGTAGCGCATCACCGTGCCTTACGCCCGGCTTCGAGAATATGACCTGTTTTGGTGCAACAACTGTGACGGGTTTCATGCGAAGATTAAGAACCTCACACCTTCACTATGAGCTAGGAACAGGAAAATCAGAGAATGGAGACGGCTTCATGGAAGAGTACTATAGAAATAGCGAGGGGCACTACCAACCGAAGAAAATCACCAAACGAAAAGCCAGGAAACTCAACCGGTAATTTGTGCATCTGGGCTCCCTGCAATAATTTTGTGCGAGGCTAGTGCACACGAGCGCCAGCAAGGCTAAATGGAATCTATCCCAGCGATGCTTTGATGGAGCTGCATCAAGGTGAGATTCACGCACCTGACCTTTGATTGCTACGGGACACTAATAGACTGGAGGAAGGGAATGGAAATCAATCTTGGTGAACTGCTCCGAAGGCACGGTCTCCAATCAGGCGTAAGCGTCTATACTCTCTATCTGAAGTTCGAGGCTGAAGAAGAGGGACAATACAAGTCTTACAGAGAAGTCTTAAGAAACACAGCAATCAAGGTCGCGGAACATCTCAAGGTCTCAATAACACGGAAGGAAGCGGAAGTTTTCGCGGCGAGCGTCCCGTCCTGGCCTCCGTTCAGCGACACAGTTCGAATCCTGAAGGAATTGGGAAAGACTGGATACAAACGAGTCATACTGTCAAATATTGACGAAGAAACATTGAAGGAGACAATTCTTCAAAACAGTCTGGACGTTGATGGCTACATCACTGCTGAAGATGTTGGGTCGTACAAACCTTCCTTTGGACACTGGAACAGATTCTATGAGGTCTACAAGGTTAGCAAAGAGAGAACTCTTCACGTAGCCCAGAGCATATATCACGACATCATTCCATGCAGTAGGCTCGCCATCTCTACAGCATGGATCAACAGATATTCTGAAGCGACCCCACCGGGAATCAACCCAACATACGTT
>CAYGWT010000200.1:0-4695 GCA_964353625.1 uncultured Candidatus Bathyarchaeia archaeon
TCTTGAGTCGTCAATTTTTCCTGTCCGAGTAACGAGAGGGCGGGCGCGATAAGTTCTCTTTCCTAATATTCGTTACTAACTATTTACCCCTAATCTAGTTAGATTTTTCCGAGCATATATCCAGAAAATGCTTGGATTTCCACACGTGACACATATATCTGTGATCTGGCACTCACGGGGCGTGACCCGTTTGTACGAGGAACAATCCGAGAGAAGAGCTCACGCACTTAGCAACGTTTTCCTCCACGCCATATACGGAATCCCCGGAGGAGAGAAGATCAAGGAATGCATCCAATGCGGAACATGCAGCGCCTCCTGTACAACAAGCTACGCAATGGATTATACACCGAGAGAGATCATCGCCGCATTCAGAGCTGGCCAACTTGAGAAAGTTATGAGAAGCAACACCGTCTGGCTATGCACCTCATGCTACTACTGCACCGTCCGGTGTCCATCAGGAATCAAATTCACAGACATCATGTATGAGCTGAAACGCTTGGGAGTTGAGTTCGGACTTGTTCAAGAAGGCGCCATCGCACCCGTGCTGTCGAAGACGTTTGTAGAAATGGTCGATAAGTACGGTAGACTGCCTGAGACAGCACTTGTGATAAACGTTCTGCTAAAGACGAACCCGTTTGGACTTCTAAAGATGATGCCACACGGTTTGAGACTATTCCTACGCGGCAGGATGCCTCTGTTCCCTCACCGGATTTCTGGAATATCTGACTTGAAGAAGTGTTCAGAAGCGATGACTGATGCGCTTGTTTCAGACTTGCATACTAGTTCAGGGGCAGGTGAGGAGGCGTAGCATTGGACTCTCGCATTGGATTCTCCTACTATCCGGGCTGCGCGCTTGAGGGCATGAACAAAGCCTATGACACGTCCACTCGCTTGGTTTCAAAAGAGCTCGGGATTGACCTTACTGAATTGAACGACTGGAACTGCTGCGGTGCCTCTGCATACGTGTCTATTCAGGAACTTCGTGCACACCTACTATCCGCAAGAAACCTCGCACTCGCCGAGAAGGAAAATAGGGATCTTGTGGTGGTCTGCCCAGCATGCCTCACGACGCTCACGAAAAGCAATCGCTACATGGGCGAGGACCTGAGACTCAGGAAAACGATCACGTCCGCGCTCAAGGCTGCAAATCTCCAATACTCGGGAACTGTCAAAGTCAGGCATCTACTAGAAGTAATTGTAAGAGACATCGGGGAGCAAGAAGTCAAGGCGAAAGTCACTAGACCGCTCTCTGGATTGAAGATCGCTCCATATTACGGCTGCCAGTTCACAAGACCGTTCGGAGACTTCGACGACAAGGAATTCCCCATCATGCTTGATACGGTTCTAAAGTGGCTCGGAGCAGAGCCAGTTGACTTTCCCCTAAAAGCGAAATGCTGCGGAGGAATGCAGATGACAACTAACGAGTCGGTCGGATTGACGCTAGTGAGATCTCTCCTTGACTGCGCAACTCAGAATGGCGCTGAATGCATCGCGACCATATGCCCCCTCTGTCACATGACCTTAGAGGCGTACCAAGGCAACGTCAACAAGAAGTTTGCAACAAAATTCCAACTTCCCACACTCTACTTCACCCAGTTCATGGGCTTAGCATTTGGTTTCAGCCGAAAAGAGCTCGGAATAAACCAGGAACTGATCTCAAGCAAAGCTGTCATAACGAAGCGCGTGGAGGCAGTGTGATAGATGTCAGAAAAGGTCGGCGTCTACATCTGTCAATGCGGAACAAACATCGCTCAGACGGTGGACTGCAAGAGTGTCGTTGACTACGCTGCCGGTCTGCCTAATGTTGCTGTGGCGCGAGATTATCAATACATGTGCTCTGACCCAGGTCAGGACCTCATCAAGAAAGACATAAAGGAGCTAGGCCTTACGAGGGTCGTAGTTGCCTCATGCTCGCCTCTCATGCATGAGCCCACTTTTCGTCGTGCGGTCGAAGAAGCGGGGCTCAATCAGTTTCTGTTCCAGATGGCGAACATTCGCGAACAATGTTCTTGGATCAGCGAGAACAAGGAGATGGCAACCGAACGTGCGAAGGCAATCGTAGGTGCCGCTGTTAACCGCGTCTTATTCCAGGAACCGCTCGCCGTCAAAAGAGTGCCGGTCAACCCTAACGTCCTGATAGTTGGAGGAGGAATCACTGGAATCGAGGCCGCACTCCAAATCGCTGACTCAGGTAAGAAGGTCTATCTCGTCGAGAGGGAACCAACGATCGGCGGATACATGGCACGATTCGATAAGACTTTTCCAACCCTTGACTGCGCTGCATGCATCCTCACACCAAAAATGGTATCTGTCGGTCAGCACCAAAATATCGAACTTTTATCATATAGCGACGTCACTGCGTTCTCCGGATATGTTGGCAACTTCACCGCTCAAGTACGAAGGCGCCCAAAGTATGTTGAAGACGACAAATGCAACGGATGCGGTCTGTGCACGGAAAAGTGTCCTCTCAGTGTCCCAAGCGAGTTTGAATGTGGACTTGGAAAGCGGAAGGCAATCTACAGGCCGTTTCCGCAAGCCGTACCCAACGTCCCGGTCATAGACACTGAACACTGTCTCTACTTTACGAAGGGTATCTGTAAGGTCTGCCAAAAATTCTGCCCTAGAGGCGCCATAAACTTCGATCAGAAAGAAACCTTTGTTGACCTGCAAGTGGGAGCTGCGGTTCTGGCAACAGGCTTCGATCTGTTCGATGCGTCCAAAGTGAAACAGTATGGGTACGGTAGGTTACCTAACGTCATCACGAGCTTGGAATTCGAGCGATTCTCACACGCGTCCGGTCCAACAGGAGGAAAGATCATGCTCAAGAACGGACAGATGCCCGCGAGCATAGCGATTCTACACTGCATAGGAAGCCGCGATACTAACTACAATGAGTACTGCTCGCGCGTCTGCTGCATGTACTCGATGAAAATTGCGCACTTGGCTCACGAAAAGACCGGAGCAAGAGTATACGAGTTCTACATAGACATAAGAGCATTCGGCAAAGGATACGAAGAGTTCTACAAACGAATGCTCAAAGAGGAGACGATTTTCATCCGCGGAAAGGCAGCTGAAGTCACTGATGTCGCTCAAACTCCGACCGAGAGAGGCAAGCTAGTCGTGGTCGCCGAAGATACACTGCTGGGAGCCGTCCGAAGGATACCTGTGGACATGGTTGTCCTCAGCGTGGGTTTAGAGGCTAGAAAGGACGCCGCGGAAGTTGCCAGGACATTCTCGATAAGCAGAAGTCAGGACGGATTCTTCCTAGAACGTCATCCCAAGCTCGCACCTGTATCAACCGCATCAGATGGCATTTTCATCGCGGGCGCGTGTCAAAGCCCCAAAGACATACCGGACAGCGTGGCCCAAGGCGCTGCGGCAGCAGCCAACGTGCTATCCCTGATCGACAGAAAAGAGGTTACACTTGAACCAACGGTCGCCTTCATAGATGAGGAATCATGCTCAGGGTGCAAGATCTGCATCGGTCTGTGTCCATACAACGCGATAACTTTCGATGAAACAAAGAAGGTATCTCTGGTGAATGACGCGCTCTGCAAAGGTTGCGGGGCCTGCGTGGCTGCATGCCCATCAGGAGCAATAACGCAGCACAATTTCACTGATAAGCAGCTCCTTGCCGAAGTGGAGGCAATTTGCGCCTCAAAGAAGTGATCAAGTTGAAGTCTAACTTTGAACCCAATATTGTTGGTTTCCTCTGCAAATGGTGCGCTTACACAGGAGCTGACCTTGCAGGGACAAGCCGTATCAAGTATCCACCCAACGTCACCCCAATTCGAGTAATGTGCTCAGGTCGAGTTGACCCGGTCCTAGTCATGAAGGCTCTCGCGTCAGGTGCCGATGGTGTGCTTATCGCCGGATGTCATCCAGGTGACTGTCACTACACGAGCGGTAACGTGAAGACAATCAGGCGATTCAAGCTGCTCCAGAAGATGCTCGACCAATTCGGAGTCGAGAGAGATCGCGTGAGACTCGAATGGGTTTCAGCGTCAGAAGGCGAGAAGTACGCGGAAGTCGTCGAGAACATGACTACGACACTCCGTGCGCTTGGCCCTCTGGACTGGAACGGAGGAAAGGAGGCCTAGTCATGTCAAATCCAAAGGCAGCATTCTATTGGGCAAGCAGCTGTGGCGGATGCGAAATCGCCATACTCGAACTTGGGAAAAGTCTTGTCGACGTATCAAAGAAAGTCGACATCGTTTTCTGGCCAGTAGCTCTAGACTTCAAGTACTCAGACGTAGAAGCGATGCCCGACAAAAGCATTGATGTATGTTTCTTTAATGGTGCCATT
Source organism: uncultured Candidatus Bathyarchaeia archaeon (assembly GCA_964353625.1). GTDB lineage: Archaea > Thermoproteota > Bathyarchaeia > 40CM-2-53-6 > 40CM-2-53-6 > CAVPLU01. The sequence goes on from CAYGWT010000200.1 coordinate 4,307, forward strand.
CAGACATCTGAGAACGAGCACATGGCAAAACTCTTCAGACAGAAATCCAAGACACTCATCGCATTCGGGGCCTGCGCGAATGGCGGCGGAATACCTGCATTAGCAAACACAACTAGCAAAGAGCAGATATTCGCGCGCGTTTACAAGGAGACTCCAACCACCGACAGCCCAAAGGGCACCATTCCAGAGGCCAAAGTCCAAGTGAATGAGGGAGAACTGACACTTCCTGAGTTCTACAACACGGTCAGGACGCTGGATCAAACCGTTGACGTTGACTACTATGTTCCCGGTTGCCCACCTGTGGGAGAACAAGTTGCGGCCGTGATGGGTGATATAGTTGGCGGGAAGCTCCCGACGAAAGGCTCAGTCATTGGTGCTTCAGACAAATC
>CAYGWT010000201.1:0-11148 GCA_964353625.1 uncultured Candidatus Bathyarchaeia archaeon
CCGAAGCGGAACTAATGACTTCCTATGTGAAGCCAATAGTTCTGCTGCGCAAGCGAGCAGATTTTGACCTTTCCGAGCAGATCGCACCTGGGCTTCACAACATCGGCGTCATGCTTCCCTACACGGGGCTTCACAGTATGCTCTATGATGAAACAAGCGAACGTGCTTTCGTCATGACGAGTGCAAATCCACCGAGCGAACCGATTGTTAAGGACGATGAAGAAGCCTTCGCTAGGCTGAAAGATGTCGTCGACTACTTCCTAGTGCATAATCGTCGGATCTCGCAAAGATGCGACGACTCGGTCGTTAGATTGCTCGAAGGCACGCCTACCTTGCTGAGACGGTCTCGAGGTTATGCTCCGGCCCCGATCTCAGTCGCGATTCCCAAGAACGCTTGCACGCTCGGCGTCGGTGGTGAGCTGAATGTCGCCACATGTCTTCTCTACCAAGGAAGAGCATACATGACACAGCACATTGGCGACGTCGAGACCGTTCAGACCTTCCAATTTCAGAGAGAAGCAACGCAGCACCTGCTGGCGCTGACCGGCTGCAAGCCAAATGCAGTTGGGCGGGATCTGCACCCGCAATTCAACACAACTAGGTTCGCTGATGAACTTGCACAAGGATCCGGCATGCGAGTGGTTCCCGTCCAGCACCACTATGCGCACGTAGCAGGCCTCATGGCTGAACATGGCGTCGACGAAATCGTTGGAATCTGTTGCGATGGTTATGGGTACGGCGATGATGGGTCGGCTTGGGGCGGCGAAGTCATCTTTGCAGATCAGAATGGACACAAGCGCGTCGGTCACCTTGAACCACAGCCAATGATCGGGGGAGACCTCGCAACCAAGTACCCACTTCGGATGGTCGCCGGCATTTTGAGGGATCAGCCGGAAGTTGCAGATTGGTTGCGTGAGCGCGAGCGATATTTCCGCCACGGCAAAGAAGAAGTGGACATGATTCTCAAGCAGACGCCCTCCGTGCAAACAATGACGACTAGTTGTGGACGTGTGCTTGACGCGATCGCAGCTGTTCTTGGTCTTTGCTACGAGCGAACCTATGAGGGTGAACCGGCCATGAAGCTCGAGTCTGGCGCGATCGGTGGGGAAGATGTGTTGAAGCTTGAGCCGGCGCTCAATGGAGAAGTGATTGAGACGACCTTTGCGGTTCGTGCGATCCTGATGAATGTTGGACGGTTAAGCATTCGGGATCTCGCTTACTCCGCTCAATCATGGATGGCACGATCGCTTGGCAATAGCTCGATAATGGCTGCAAACGAGCTTGGGCTCAAGACCATTGGCTTCACAGGTGGCGTCGCATGCAACGAAGCGATCACGCGTATTCTGCGGACGACGGTTGAGAGTGCGGGTCTTCGCTTTCTGATCCATGAAGCTATCCCGCCCGGAGATGGCGGGCTATCATTCGGACAGGCGGTAGTGGCTGCTCAAAGCTAGCCGCGCGTCTATCATCCCAGCTTGGCCATGAAAGCGGAAGGGAAGGAGAGCTTGTTGAGCCAAAGTAGGAGCTTGATGGCAATGTCGCGTAGACGCGTGAGTTGATGAATGCGTCGGACTCGGCTCAATTACTTGTTCTAAATGCCTCGCAAGCAGCAACCCTAATAGTAGCTCTTCATAATCGTGCGAAGGTCTTCATGTGCCTCGCCATTCCGGGACGAGTACTTAGTATAAACGGCGATTTCGCCAAGGTTGACTTTGGTGAGGGCACCGCAAGAGATGGCGTCAACGTCTCCCTAGTTGAGGTCAAGCTCGGCCAATATGTTCTCGTTCATGCAGGATACGCGATTCAGGTCATGGATGAGGAGGAAGCGCAAAAGACCCTCTCATATTGGAAAGAAATCCTTGCCTACGAGCAAGAATCAGGATCCTCCGGTGGGTGACTGTTTTGTCAATCCTTGACGGTTATCGTGATGCTGAGCTAGCAAAGAAGATGCAGAGCAGGATCAGCAGACTCGGTGACGAGATAGGACGCAGCATACTGATCATGCATGTATGTGGCTCTCACGAATGGACAATCACACACCATGGCGTGAGAAGTCTCCTGCCTGAGAATGTGGAAGTCCGTGCAGGCCCGGGCTGCCCAGTATGCGTGACACCCGCCGCTGACATTGATGCCGCTGTCGAACTCGCACTTGGCGGCAAGACGATCTTGACTTACGGTGATATGTCGCGCGCAAAAGGGTCAAAGCATTCCTTGGCTGATGCGAAGACTCTTGGCGGAGACGTTCGCGTGATTTACGGCGTCCACGACGCAGTCAAGATCGCAAAGTCGCAGCCTGCAAAGGAATTCGTATTCTTTGCAGTTGGCTTCGAGACTACAGCACCGGCTACCGCATATGAGATATTGGAGGGGCCGCCTTCTAACCTTCGGTTCCTTACATCATACCGATATGTGCCCTCGGCAGTCGAAGCAGTCTCAAGATCACCAGATCTTCGAGTTGATGCTTTCATCAACGCGGGACACGCTTCAACGATCACTGGCATGAAAGCGTACAGGCCATGTTTTGATGAATGCCACAAACCGATGGTATTCTCGGGATTTGAGCCGCTAGACGTATTGATCTCGGTCGCTATGATTCTCAAGCAGATCCGTGCCAACGAGCCAAAGATGGAGAACGAGTACACACGTGCGGTAACATGGGATGGAAACCTGAAAGCGCAGGAAACCATGAGGAAGGCGTTTGATCTTCGTGAGGGATATTGGCGCGGAGTTGCAACAATACCACGTAGCGCGCTCGATTTGAGAGCTGAGTTCTCGCGGCTTGATGCACGGGAGCATTATGGCTTGATTGCGAAAATTGCAAGCGAGGAGTTTGTGAAGAACGCTAGGTGTGCCGATGTCATTATCGGCAAGATTGATCCTCCTGAATGCCCGCTATACATGAAGGAATGCATGCCTGCGATCCCGATTGGCCCCACTATGGTCTCATCTGAAGGAACCTGCAAGATCTGGGCGGATCACAGAATCATATCCTCAATGAGATGCCGAGTGTAGCACGGGTCGCCAAGGCCAGAGCCTAGGACACTGACGCCAACAACTAGGTTTCACGCATTTCCTAGTGATTCTATTTGCTTTCTAAACGCAATATATATGTTCAAAACTTCGCCCATGGAGCTATGCACCAGGTAATGACGGTAAACAGAAGGGCCACGAAAGCCCCGTTGCCTAGCTCCTAGTTGGGTAGATTGAATGGAAATTCGGAAAGTGCAGAAAGTCGGACATTCGACACTCACAGTCTCCCTGCCGCGAGACTGGGTGAAACAAGTAGGTCTGAAGCAAGGAAATGTTGTCTCTCTGAGACGCACAGACGATGGGTGCCTCAGGCTGGTTCCGGGTTTGGCCGGCGAAGAGGGAGAGTCCACGGTGGCAAGAGTGAACGCTGACCTGTGCAAAGAACGAGAGCTACTCTCAAGGATCATTACCGGGAACTACATTGAGGGAAGAGATTCGGTAGTCATCACGTCAAGCAAGGGCCTGAGTTCAGAGCACCTGTGGGAAATCAGGAGCACGGTTCAGAGACTGATGGGGCTCAGCATTGTTGAACAGAGTCCCAAGCAGGTAGTGATCCAGAGTTTCGTGGATCCCTCCAAGTTCCCCGTTGGCGGCTTGATTCAAAGGTTGCACGGAGTTGGACTCTCTATGCAAGACGCCGCAATAACAGCCCTTTTGGATAAGAGGCATGACATTGCCGGCCAGGTTCTTCAGATAGAGAACGAGGCTGATCGGATCTATTGGCTCATAGTTCGTCAACTGATACTGGCAACGACAAGGCTCAGCACCGCTCGTGATATTGGAGTCTTTAATCCGCAACACACGTTGGGAAACCGCATTATTTCGAAGTACTTAGAATGTATCGCCGATTGCGCAGAGAATGTGGCCAAGGAAGTCATTGGAATCAAAAATGAAGATTATGACAGACACAAGCCAGTGCTTGACGAAATCGTTGAGATGAGCAAAGCGGTCAAGCTCATTTCAGAAAACACCATGAAAGCTTTTGTTAAGCTGGATGTATATCTTGCGAACAAATCAATCGAAGACGGCATACGCACGCAGGCTAGGAACAGGAAGATCTCAGAGAAGATTGTGGATGATGTCTCGAACCGGAATGTTGCACTCGCGTTTAGATCTATTGCGTGGAACTTGACAGAGACCGCTCGATACTGCCAGATGATCGCTGAGGTCACAATCAACCGATATCTAGAAGAACCAAGTGAACTCTGCACCTTTAGCAGATCAGAGTGAGCACACCAAACTAGCCTGACCAGCTTTGCTCGGTCAGATGTCTGCCGCCTTCAGCAGTTGTTCCTTTGAGAATACTCCCTTTTCCGTGATCACAGCGGTGACGAGCTCCAGCGGCGTTGCGTCAAAGGCTGGGTTGAAGACTTTGACTCCCTCTGGCGTAATTCGCTTTCCTCGGATCTCGGTAACCTCTCTCGGGTCCCGTTCCTCGATTGATATGGGGGCAGAATCCGCAGTTAGGTCGAGTGTTGTGGTGGGCGCGGCAACGTAGAAGGGGATGCCGTAGTATTTTGCGGCGAGTGCAATCATGAGAGTGCCCACTTTGTTTGCGACAGCAGCTCTCGTTATTCGGTCAGCTCCTACGATGACCTTGTTTATCATGCCCTTTGACATCGTTATTCCGACGGCGCTATCAACAATCAAAGTCGTAGGGATCTTGTCCGACATTGCCTCATAGACAGTTATCTTTGCACCCTGCTGTCTTGGCCTAGTCTCGGTAGCGATGAGGCTGACTTTCTTGCCTTGTGCGATCGCGCTTCGAACCACTCCCAGTGCCGTTCCGTAGCTTACAGTAGCCATCGTGCCGGTATTGCAGTGCGTGAGGACTGTATCGCCATCTTGAATCAACTGGGCGCCATTGGCGCCCATCTTTCGGTTAGCTTCGATGTCCTCATTCGCCATAAGCTGTGCTTCGGCCACGAGAGTCTCTCGGATGTCAAGTCCTTGTCGAGCTGCCTCTCGGGCTTTCTTCATTATCCGCTCGATCGCCCAGAACAGGTTTCTGGCGGTGGGTCGCGTTGCTCGGATAGTTACCGCGGCTTTCTCAACATCGAGCAATAGCCGCTTCTCATCGCTGTGTTTGCTGCGTCTCGCTGCTAGGGCTAGTCCCATCGCTGCGGTGACTCCAATGGCAGGCGCTCCTCTCACAGTCATATCACGTATTGCATGAACAACTTGGCGATAATCCCGGCACACCACGTACGTCAGTCGATCCGGGAGCTGCCTTTGGTCGACTAACCGCACTCCGGTACGCGTCCACTCGACAGTCCTTAAAGTCGTGAGATCAACCAAGCATGACGCCGGCGTAGAGCATCACGCGATTACATTAAAAGCAAAGCGCTTGTGTAGATGATGTTCGACTAATCGAGTGGGACTGAACAAATAGTGAGCGAGCCAGAGGCTGAGAAGCCATTCCAAGTCGACGAAGCATTCCTCGGAACGAACGGAGTCTTTCTCCCGAGAGCATCGGAACTAATGGACATGCGTGAACGTGGTTTTGGAGAACTTCGAGGAAAGAAGCTCGTTCTGACACCCCATGAGGCATTCTATCTTCTCGAGAAGGGCAGAATCACCGTCGAAGGAAGGAAAAAAGAGAGCATTACCTTTGAGAAACTGGTGAAGTCGGCATGTACGAAAGAGCCCGCTCTCTGGGTGAAGTATCTAGTATACCGCGACCTTCGGGACCGAGGATACATCGTTAGAGAATCCCTAGTTTTTGATTTTGAGATTCATGGAAAAGGACCGATGCGGAGATACGTTTACATTGTCTACGAGGGCGGAGAGGCAGATCTTAAGACCCTCCGAAAGCTGCTGAAGAGAGCTTCCAGGGACAAGAAAGACCTGATTCTTGCAGTTGTTGACAGACGAACTGACATTGTCTACTATTCGCTTGACTTCCTCAAAGTATAGCCTTCGCCAAGACTAGTCCATAGACCCTACTCTCAATTAGTAGAGAGACGGGTTTTTGAGATTCAGGTTGTCGATCCCCGAGGAATCGTAGGGCTGATCATGAGGGCTGTTTTGCCCCGCAAGCATGACAGGTCGAGGTTCCCTTAGCCAACCCTGCTCCACATTGGATGCAATACTTTTCGGGACACTGTGGAGACGGAGGCGGGTTTGGGTTTGGCACTTCTGTGCCGGGTGACGGGTGTCGTATGATGCCGCCAAGAAGTCCTCCAATTGTTCCTCCCATGATCTGTATGAGCAGGGTTGCTACCAAGGCGACTAGCAGAACGCTCCATGGAATTTCCGGAACTTGGGGTGGCGTGTACAGATTGGAAGTGACTACTCCCATTAGGATCGTAAGTTCAACTGGAAAGCTGAACAACCCGACAAGAAATCCGATGATCGTTGTCTTCCCACGTCCAGCGTAGAGGAGCAAGGCCGCGACAAGCCCGCCAACGAAGGCACCGATGGCACCACCCGCCGGGATTTCTGTAATATCTAGAAGGACTCCTATGAGTCCAGCAATGACCAATCCAGTCAGGACTGACATGCCGAAATTTCCTCTTGCTCTTGGCAACATCCGCACGTCCAAATAGGAATCTAGGGGAGTTGCCTCTCCCCCTAATAAGCCGTGGTGCACGAAAATCGAGAGAAAACACTTAGCACACCTTCGAATGAGATAGCGTCCTGCATGAGCATAGAGGCGAGCCGAATGTCAGACAAGCCATTCACTTTGCCAAGAGGAATCAGAGACATCGAACCTGATGAGATGGCGAAGCGCAACTGGGTTTACGAGAGAATACGAGACGTGTTTCGTAGTTACGCGTTTCAGGAGATGGAACCCGCGACGCTGGAGGAACTCAGGACTCTTGAGGCGAAAAGTGGACCTGCCATTAAGGATGAGATCTATTGGTTCAACGATAAAGCAGGCCGCAGTATCGGCCTCAGGTTCGATCTAACCGTCGGTATGGCTCGCATGATCGCTGGCCGCTCCGATCTCCCTGAACCAATCAAGTTTGCCTGTATTGGCGGTAACTGGCGATACGATGAACCACAATATGGGCGATACAGATATTTCACCCAGTGGGACGCGGAGATCTTCGGATCCGACTACCCAGTAGCCGATGCAGAAGTCATCGCCCTAAGTATTGATATTCTATGCAATGTTGGGCTGAAAGAATTTGAAGTTCGGATTTCGAATCGCAAGGTCATCCAAGGATTCATTGAAAGCCTAGGATTGCAGGCTCAAGGGAAGATGGAAGCGGTATTTCGCATAGTCGACAAGTCGCGTAAGATCTCTAGTGAGGCTGTCAAGACGGAGCTGCGTTCAGAGGGGCTGGAGAGCACGGTCATAGACGCGCTAGTGGATTTCACATCGATCCAAGGGAAGCCTGCTGAAGTCCTCAAGAAGATCTGTGAAGTGGAGACACGAAACGAAGTGACAAAGCTGGGTTACAGACAACTTGCTCAGCTGACTGACGCGTTACAGGGTTTCGGAAAGTTGGATCGTTGCCTACTCGACATGAGCGTGGTCAGAGGCATTGGATACTACGATGGCATCGTCTTCGAGGCTTTCGACAAAGGAGGACAAGATGTCGGAGCAATACTGGGCGGAGGAAGGTACGACAAACTTTGCGGCGTCTACGGAAAAAGGAGTATTCCAGCGACGGGAGTCGCCGGGGGCATAGAGAGGCTTATGATCTCATTAGAGAAGGAAGGCGTGTTCCCGAAGCTTAGGCAGGTGGGAACTGTCTTTGTCGCTGCGGTCAATGACGACGTCAGGCAACAGGCACTCTCGATTGCGGACAAACTCCGCAATGTTCGAATCTCGTCGGATGTGGATGTCAAGCACAAGTCTCTTGCAAAACAGCTTGAGTACGCAGACTCACTAGGCATTCCTTACGCACTAATCGTGGGTCCTCAAGAAATCAAATCAGGCCAATTCAAACTCAGAGACATGAAGAAGCGGACAGAGGAAAGCCTCACATTGGACGAAATCATCAGCCAATTGTTATCTGAATAGGAAGCGAGATGGAGCGCCCTAGGCGGCTCTGCCATCGGTGCTACGACTGGCTCAACATCCCCGGAAGTCAGTCTCTTGCATAGGCCAGGCGCTTGGACTAGGCACCATGCTTCTCTAATAGCTCCACTACATCCGGGTAGTCTATGCCAAGGGCCTTGGCCTTTTCCAGAGTTGGCACGCCGTTCTTGTTCCACCCTCTTCTCTCGTAGACCGCGTCCTTCAACCTCTCGTATTCTGCTTCGCGATATCTCCGGAGCGCCTCCATTTTTTCGTCAGTAGTCCGACCTGCTGGATCGAAGCCCACTTTTTCCTTAAGTTGGGCATCGTAGCGTTCTTGACGACTTTGATATTCTTCCTTTGTTACGGGCCCCACAGCTCGATAGGGTATGGCGTCGTGCTCTCGTGTGCCGTAACCCATTCTCAGGTTGAAGATTCGTTGGAAATTGTATACGCGTTCGCTCATTGGGATAATATCGTCAGGTGTAACTTTTCTTCCAGTGACTGCCGAGAAGAAAACGGCATAGTCCTCAACATGAGCCATTACTTTTGCCGGCTCCTTTGTCCTGCTATTGTTCTCCGGAATAACGTCATTCCATGGCAGTTTGCATAGGCCGTTCAGGCCGAACCAAGTGCGGAACATCGGGAACCAATGCAAGTTCTCGGCTTTCTGTTCAAATGTCGGCATCAGTCTGTGCACCATGTCAAGGAATATCAGCCAGGCCTCGTCGTGTTGAGGGCCTTTCAAGGCGAGTCCGTACCCGCCTTGCTGTGCCAACGATTCCTTGGTCACATACTCAGAGAACTCTAATCCCTTAGCCTCCATGCCAATATCGTTTAGGATCTTTGGATCAGCTCCGTACTTCTCAGCAAAAAGTCGCTTCATTCGCCTTATCCCTTGTCCAACCACAACGCCGAAGCCGTTCCCGCCGGCCATCTGATGGACCAGTTCAAGAGCCGCCTCCTTGTTGCCGAACTTGAGATCCAAACCGCCGGTCACATTCTTGTCGATTAGTCCAATTTCGTAACACTCCATTGCAAAGGCGATACTTGTACCAATGGAGATAGTATCTAGACCATACGTGTCACAGTAGAAGTTCATCTCGATGATGTAGTCGGAGTCAAAGATACCGCAGTTGCTGCCGACTCCAGCAATGGTTTCGTATTCAGGACCGTCCACGTAGACTTCTTGTCCACGATGTGGACCTGTCGTGAGCCGGAAGCCTTTGACAACATGGGCGCATGACAAAGCGCACCCCATCCAGCACCCGTCGAATCCCTTATCGAACTTCTTTCTGTAGACTTCTCTGCCAATTCTTTCTGCTTCGACGTTGCTTCCAAATCGGAAATTGTTTACTGGGAGAAGATCGAACTCGTTCATTATGGTAACGAGGTGAGTAGTCCCGACGATTGACATTTCATTCTGTTTGGGATCAAGCATTCGTATTTCCTTTGCGAGAGCAGTCCCTGTCTTCTTGACTAGTTCTGGATCCGCCGGACCGTTTGACTCGGCGGTTATTCCACCAGAATACTTCACTACTATTGCCTTTATTCTCTTATTGCGAAGTACTGTTCCGATTCCGCCTCTTCCCGCCTGTTTGATTCTATGAGTTTTACGTGCTGCGTCGTACCATGAAGAATTTAGACATCCCATGAGAGTGTGCTCAGCTGCTGGGCCTGACGAGATGACGGAAATGCTATTCGGCTTGTCACCTCCAAATTTCCTAGCCAGAGTATCTGTTAGAGAGTGCGTTTGGTTAGGAAATCCGGATCCATCCTCTATCTGGACTATGCCATTGTCTCCGTCTATGAGAATAACTGCTTCGAACTTGGATTTTCCTTGAATCTCAAGCGCATCCCAACCGGCAAACTTCAGATAAGGACCAAAGTATCCACCAACATTCGAATCGACAACAGACCCAGTCAATGGAGATATCGTAACTGCAATGCTTTTCCCGCTGCCTGGGTATCCTGGCGTCCCCCCCAAGGGGCCGCAAGCAACACATATCTCGTTTTCAGGGTCATCCCAACTAATGATACGATCTTTTGGTAGGGCCTGCCAGAGGAGAAAAAGATCGAATCCGCGGCCGCCTATGAATTTCTCTTTCATGTTTTCGGTAGCTGGCTTCTCGACAATCCGCATGTTTGAAACGTCGATGTACAATGTTCTGTTGTTGTAGCCGTTTGCTACCCTGCCAAGCACATACTTGAACTGTGTAGTTGCCAACTATGCCATCCTCAATGGATTCCGACGCGGAAGAAGATGTGACATAGACATAGGTGTTCTGCGTCTACATAGAGTCTATCCGAAAAGTGAGATTGACGACGTAGTTTTCTGTTCTTTTTGACAGGTTTGTGAACTGAATCTTTCTTTACGTTGATGGGTCGAGTAGAGCTGGGTTATGAGACGCCGTGATATGGGAAGAGGAAGATGTTCTCGTCGGGGCGGCATACCAGATCCCAGACCGGCTCTGGGATAGAATCAGGGTGTTGCTGCCTCCACCAAAGCGTAAGAAGAAGAGCGGCCGCCCAAGAATGGATGATAGACAGGCGATGAACGCAGTCTTCTATGTTCTCCGAACCGGATGCCAGTGGAAAGCGATTCCAAGTGCCTCGGAGCACCGAGCACTATCCACGACCGTTTCCAGGAGTGGCGTATAGCCGGTGTCTTCAAACGCCTATGGAAAGCAGGGTTGAAGGAATACGACGCTAGGAAGGGGCTTGACTGGAAATGGCAGACTATGGATGGAGCAATGACGAAGGCTCCTCTTGGGGGAAAAATACACAGGCCCCAACCCTACAGACCGACGAAAATCTGGAACCAAGCGAAGCCTCCTCGTTGAAGGTAACGGCATACCTGTCGGACTTGCAGTGGATGGCGCGAACAGACATGAATTGAAGCTGATGAAACCAACATTGGAAAGCATCGTAGCGGAGAAACCTGAACCGACACGCAAATCGCCACAGAACATGTGCATGGACAAAGGCTACGATTACCCTAAAGTCCGCGAACTCCTTCAGGATTTGGGATACACCATTCACATTCCTTTCAGAGGAGAAGCAAAGAAGAGGAAGAAGATTCCAGGCTACAGAGCAAGACACTGGGTCGTCGAGAGAACTCATTCATGGCTGAACAGGTTCAGACG
>CAYGWT010000202.1:0-5670 GCA_964353625.1 uncultured Candidatus Bathyarchaeia archaeon
ACTATGCCTAGAACCGAAAGCCACATCGGCACCTCGTAGGCAACCTGTTGGAACAAAGATCGCAACCCGCCGAGAAACGGATATTTGCTGTTGCTTCCCCAACCGATCAGAAGAATTACGCTTGGGAACAGCGACATGACAGCAAACACATAGACAAGGCCCACGTCCATATTTGCTATGACAAGGCCTTCCCCGAATGGAATAGCTACTGCAGGAGCAAATGCGAGGAGCATCAAACCCAACGCACAGAGCATTAGTAGTTTCATGTCTGCGAGTTCAGGAAAAATCATCTGTTTAAACATCAATTTCACGCCATCGGCAATTGGCTGAAGAATACCTGAGGGACCTGCGTACAAGGGCCCTATTCTAAGCTGGACGCGTGCAAGCACCTTTCTTTCCAGCCAGGTGAGAAAAGCAGCGCTCAACATTACGTTAAGGAAGCCAGGGAAGAAGACTACTTCGAAAAAAGTGCGTGAGGTGATTATCCTCACAGCCAGGTTCACGATCTCTTGAGGGGCAGGAAGAATCAACGATGTCACCAGAACTCCCGTTTCCCTGACAAGTACAAAGCATAGGCCAGCGGCGCAATGAGAACAACAATGAAGATCAGAAACAGGTAATTCTGAGTCAAGGATACTGTCAAGAAAGCTAGCCCCCAAGTAAAGAGAAACATCGCCACGACATCGAAAGCGATGAACATGATCAGATACGGATAGTATTGCATCATGTAGCGTTGTCTTGCTTCACCTAAGCGAGTCTGACCAGATTCAAAAGGCGCATCTCTGATTGGGTCCCTTCCCTTTTCACCCATCAGCCAGCCAAAAAGCAGGAGCGGAAACGCGACTAGGAAGACTAGTATTTCAAATATTGCCACAAGACTCCAAACATCAAGCACCATTCAATTCTTCCTCTACAAAGCTGTGGGCAGATCTTGCTGTGACTCACCGGTACGAATATAAAGCGTGCTGCTCAATTCACAAACGCATAATATGAGATATGGTCTGATAACTGTTCCCTAGACAGGATGAAGCCACATGACTTGGAAATCCCCTGGAATGACGCACATGTGGTGCCCCAAGTGCAAACAACAGTATGGCACCGACGTAGAAGTGATTCTGAAGGATAATAAGATCGTCTATAAGTGGAAATGCAAAACCTGCGGCAGCGAAAACTACTCTGAAGACTAAGTTTACTAGGCCTCTCGCTCGAGGGCAAAACTCGCGAGCTCCTCTAGCGCTGCTCTTCCTTCGCCCTCTTTCAGGATAGTAATCTCAGCTTTTGCCTTCTGGACATATTCCTTTGACGCACGACTTGCGAAAGTCACAGCCTTTTGCCTTAATGCTTCAGTTGCATCATCCTTGTTCTTGCCCTCGTTCCGATCTAGCATCTCCGACACAGGATTACGCAGCGCAGTCTCTCCTAAGTAGTGAGCTAGCACCAGGTTGGCTCGTTCGCGCTTTGATGAGTTCACGTTGCCAGTCAGGTCCAGTATATCGTCTCGAATTTGAAACGCAACACCCACAGCTCTTCCGTATTTGTACAAGGCGTCGATTTCTTCGCGAGATCCACTCCCAACAAGGCCACCTATCCCAGCGGCTGCGCCAAAAAGCGATCCTGTCTTCAAGTCTGCAATGTTGAGGTAGTGCTCGACATCTATTGCAAGTTCAGACACTACGTCGAGTATCTCGCCCTTGCTGAGCTCTACGAGCGCCCATCCTATCATCTTCATGATCTTGGGATCCTTGTAGTCCGACAGGACATGGACCCCTTCGGACGCCAGAAACAGCCCCGCGCTGATCGCTTTGTCGTCATTGAAGGCAACATTCAGAGTTGGCGCACTCCTTCGCATCCTATCCTTGTCGATTAGATCATCGAAGATCAATGACGCGGCGTGAACAAGCTCGACGGCCGCCGCCGCATTCAGCGCAGATTTTTCTGCGCCTCCTACTGCCTGTGTAGCAAGCAGAACCATTATTGGCCTCAGGCGTTTGCCTCCTGTCCTGAACGTGTACCTGACGAGTTCACTTGCTTCGCTCTGCTCGAACCCAGACGAGAGGATCTCGTCTATGCGTTCATTCACGATCTTACGTTTCTCTTCTAGGAGGTGCTGAAACTCCATTCAGTCCACATCTGGGATATCCCACATTTCGATATCAGTCCTAGATAAGCAGACAAGTAGCTCACAACTTGGCCAGATTAGCCTCATTGTTGGCAGGCTCCAGCCAAGTCTTCGATCGCGGCTAGCTGATCCTTTGCCTTGACGATCCCGCTGGCCACAAGAACTCCCTGAGTGCCGAGCCTGAGGGCTTCCCTAACATCCTCTCCGGAAGTGATCCCTGCCCCGCAAAGGATTGTGACCTCGGAGTTGATTCTCCGTATTCTTGACACAGTCTCGATGATTACTTCGGGCTTCGCTTTGGAGACAGCTACCCCGCTGCCGATAAGTTCGGGCGGTTCCACAGCTATCATATCGGGACCGAGCGATGCAATTGCCGCGGCAATGGACGCTGAATTCGCACAAACCACGGTCGCAAGCCTAAGATCCCTGGCTCTTGTGATAGTGTCCTCGATTATGTTAGCTTCAAGCCTTCGCTCAGAATGATTAACGAGGATGCCAGAGGCACCGGCCTCAAGCACCGACTCAGCCAGCACATGCCCGGTATGAGAGCCAGGTTGGATCGGATCCATATGCTGAGCGAACACTGGAACCTTTGTCCGTTGCGAAACGAGCCTAAGATCGGTCGCCTGAGGAGCGACCGCCACCGTTACGCCGAACCTTTCGCTCGCTTGCTCCGCGTAATTTGCAAGTTGGACCGCTTTGTTTCCCGTTGCTTCGAGATAGCACTTGAAGTTGACCAGAACAAGCGGAAGAGAGATCTTGCGGCCGGTCATCAGATCCACCCTTGCACGAACACGCACAACCTTGCACAAACTTAAGCCTTCAGAGAACGTCAGAACGCGATTTCAGAACTGTAATATATTCCAGGTCTGGGATAGCCTAACCCGAGGATCCATGTCTACTGTCTCTCAGAAAACCACAGTCTCTGTGATAAAGGCTGACGTGGGCTCCGTTGCAGGCCACGCAACGGTTCATCCTAAGCAGCTTGAGGTCGCGCGCAAGTTCCTAGAAGAAGCGCGAGGGAAAGGAACGATTTCTGACTTTCATGTAACCCACGCCGGAGATGATCTAGAACTCATAATGACTCACACGAAAGGAGAGAACGCAACAGCCGTGCATGAGTTGGCTTGGCGGTGTTTCAAAGAAGTCACGGAGAAAGTGTCGAAACCTCTCAAGCTCTACGCTGCGGGTCAGGATCTTCTTTCTGACGCCTTTTCCGGCAACATCAAAGGAATGGGGCCTGGCGTTGCGGAACTTGAATTCGCAGAGCGACAGAGTGACCCTGTGCTGATCTTCATGGCCGACAAGACCGAACCCGGTGCATGGAACTTCCCCATCTTCAAGATCTTCGCAGACCCATTCAATACTGCGGGCCTGATCATAGACCCCGAATTGCATGATGGATTCATCTTCACAGTCCTTGACGTTTTTGACAACATCTCGGTTGACATCAAATGTCCTGAAGAGATGTACGACCTGCTTGCCTTGATAGGGACCCCAAGCAGGTACGTCATTTCGAAAGTCCGTCGGCACGACGGTTTGCCAGCCGCCGCTGCTAGCACGTCGCGCCTCTCATTGATTGCTGGCCGATATGTGGGTAAGGATGACCCTGTCTGCATCGTGCGCGCGCAGCATGGGCTTCCAGCTGCGGGCGAGATTCTGGAGGCGTTCGTTTTTCCTCACCTGGTTGCTGGCTGGATGCGAGGATCACATCATGGCCCCTTGATGCCTGTTAGTGTTGAGGATCACCAGAATAAGACCAGTCGTTTCGACGGTCCACCGCGAGTGGTAGGTCTCGGTTTCCAAGTTGGTGATGCGAAGTTGGTCGGCCCCGTCGACCTGTTTGCTGACCCCTCCTTCGACAACAGTAGAGAGACTGCCAACTTAGTTGCTAATTATATGAGATTGCACGGCCCATTCATGCCGCACAGACTTGGTCAGGAAGAGATGGAGTATACAACCATGCCGGATGTCTTGAAGAAACTGAAGAGCCGTTTCGCGAAGACATAGCTCTTCACTTCTTCATGTGTGCAGAAATGCTATTACATCACAAGGCGAATCTTCAATGGGGTTCTATGATTGAAGCTCAGAGTTCTCATCTGTGATCCAATTCACCAGGATGGCGTCAAGCTTCTTCGCGACGCGGGTTGTGAGGTCGTTGAGAAGCCAAAGATAACTCAAGAGCAACTTCTGCTGGAAGCCAAGAACTTCGATGTGCTCGTAGTAAGAGGGAGAACCAAGATTACAGCGGAGGTAGTCACTGTGGCCTCTTCGCTTAAGGCCGTTGCCCGGTCAGGAGTTGGCCTCGACAACATTGACCTTGAAGCTGCCAAGAAACGCGGGATCGCCGTCCTGTCTACGCCTGGCGCTCCTGTCGTGAGCGTTGCGGAACTTGCAATCGGTCTGATGCTTTCTCTGTTCAGACAGATTCCCTTGGCGGATCAAGCTATGAAACAGGCTCAGTGGACGAAAAGTCAGCTGATGGGGCGCGAACTCCATGGAAAGACGCTCGGAGTTGTCGGGATCGGTGGTCGAATTGGCGCCGAGGTGGCGCGAATTGGAATTCAGGGATTCGGAATGAAGGTCCTTGGATACGACATCGTTGATGTGACGGACAAGGCCAATGATCTCGGTTTCGAGATATGCTCTGACCTCGATTCTCTGATTGAAAGAGCGGACATAGTGACGATTCATGTTCCGTACCTTCCGTCCACTCATCACTTGATAGATAGTTCACGGATCCGTCGCATGAAGCAGGGATCCATACTCATCAACACGTCGCGCGGCGACATTGTCGACGGAAAGGCTCTGCTTGGTGCCATCAAGGAACGATGGATTTCAGGTGCGGGCCTTGACGTGTTTCATGATGAACCTCCTAAGGAGGACTGGGAGAAAGAACTTGCCGCGTTGTCAGGTGGAAATTCCGTCTGCACTCCTCATGTCGGTGCTCAGACCTCAGAATGTCAACGACTCGAAAGCACAACCGTAGCAAAAGATGTCGTTAGACTGTTTGGAAGATGAATTGGATGAGTGCCACATTCAAGGACTTCGAGCGATTGGACATACGGGTCGCGAAGCTCGTTTCGGTTGAGAATATGCCAGGGATGAAGAAACTCATGAAAGCCAAAGTGGACTTGGGCGACCGAATCGCCAACGCAGTCTTGGGTGGCGCTGAATACTACAAACCCAACGACCTTGAAGGCAAAACGGTTGCCGCAATTGCAAACATGGAGCCGAAAACTGTCGCCGGAGTAGAATCCGAATGTATGATATTAGCGGCAGATGACCATGGCAAACCGATCTGGATAACTTTCCCAGAGAGCCTTCCTTCTGGCACCAAGATACGGTAGGAAAATTCTCGATCCGTTCCGATCAAAACGGTTGAACCTTATATATTCACGCGATTAATGGGTGCGCCACATTACTAAGCAAAGCCACGGAGATCCCTTCATGAAAAGACGAGCGGCCTTCACAATTTGCTTGTTGACCATTCTGGTCTTCTCGTGGTCAGCAACTTGTGCACACGCTTCTTCAGTCAACTACGCGATTCA
>CAYGWT010000203.1:0-5985 GCA_964353625.1 uncultured Candidatus Bathyarchaeia archaeon
ACATGCGATGGGAGCGATCTAACATGATCGTCAAGTTTAGACTATACGGAGATCAAGCACGAGAAATTCACGACCATGAACACGTCAACCTGAAAGATGCAGAAGTTCACCAAGTCGACTACAACACTAAGATCACGCTCTCACTCAGAATAGCCAAGGGATTCGGTGCAGTAGTCGAAGGAGAATTCGAAATATCTGCTGCTGACTGAGCGAAACCAGCCTTGTCCACGATGCAACGTGCGAACCTCTTCTTTGATCTTCTGATAACACATAGAAAGTGTGAAATCTGGAGAGGTCAATATCTCTCACGCAAGAAACGGCTATTCTTGAGGGGGCTGTTCACTTGAGCGGAGAAGAATTGGGGCCTCTGCTTCAGATTTACCTCGCAGAATATTCACTGTTCTATCGTGAAATTCACGGTGCCGGCCTTTCCATAATCCGGACATGTGTAGGGATACTCATTTTGACTTGACATTTGATTTTCACCTCCCGGATTAGGCACTCGCATCTTTGGCTATGCGACGATGCACCTCTGGACGATACATCTCTGTTCACTTCTCAAGGCATGCTTGGAACTTCTTTACTGCGGCTCTCTGATCTGAAGGGAGCGTTTCCTTCCATTGTTCAATCTCGACTACTGTTGAGACGTTTCCGTAAGACTCTAGGGCTGCCTCGAGTGCAGCCTGTTCCTCACTAGTTAGTCCGAAGAAAGCTCCGCTTGTGCTCTCCTTGATTCTTTGATCTTGCCGGCGTTGCTCGATTAGCCAGAGCTTGTAGGCCTGTTGTTGGTCACTCAAGGATTCGCCGCCTCAGCGTCAGCGTTGTGTTTCTGTCGAAGATCGTAGAGCGGTCTGGATGATTCTGATCATGGTTTTCGCTCTTGCCGAGTCCAACCGACCTGCCGCCTCCAACGCCTTGACCTGTTCAAGAGTGGTCAATTCGAACATGATAAGGCCATCAATTCTCGCACGCTGGTTTGAATCATAGTCTAGGTCTAGCCGGCCGCTTCTCGCTCCTAGCCAATATGTTGGGTGTCGACTAGGGTTGAGCCTGCATGAACAATTCTCTGGAGCAGTGTTACTATGGAAAGCACAGCTATCAAAAGGGCCCCTGCGTTCAGCTGATTCAGAAGCGCCGAGGCTGCTAGGATGAGAAGTCGTTCTGGCCGCTCTGCGATGCCGACGCCTTTCATTTCGGAACCTAGTTGCTCGGCGCGTGCGCGGGAGTAGCTTACCATTAGCGAACCTGACAAAGCGATGAAACCGATTGACCAATCAACTAGGTTTGAGTATATCGCAGCCCAATAGACAGCAATCTCGGAGACGCGGTCAAGCACGGAATCGAAGAACGCACCAAAATGGGATTCCTCGCCGTAGATCCTTGCCATCAATCCGTCTGTGGCATCAAAAAGTCCGGACAACAAAAGGAGGGTTCCTGCGAGGATTCCTCGGAGAATGTGGTCTGTCAAGATCACGAATGAGCAGGCGGCCAACAAGCTACAAGAGAAGGATAAGCCAGTGATGTGGTTGGGCTTCAGACCCAGTTCGTGGAGAGCCTGTGCAAACCAACGGATAGCAGGTTCCACTATCCTAGAAGCTTTGCCTAGCAAGAGCGCTCACACATAGCTGGGGTTCGTAGCGCTTCCAGGTTCCGGCGTTTTGCACTTGCGTGCATGAAGTACAACGTGACCCATCTGATGTCTCAAACGTGGAGGGGCAGGCGCGTCTGGCCACGAAGACACTCAGTAAGTGGATCGTCTCTCGTCGTGTGATCTGACCTTGGAGACTCCGAAATGGACAGCACATGAGATACAATAGAACTTGAAGGCTCTCGTTCGAGCAATGTAGGCCCCGTGAGAACGCAGTTCCCGTGCCAGGGACGGCTCCACCAAGGAGATGAAGCTGGTCACTCGCTTTGCCTTGTCACGCGGCACCTGCATGCCACAGTTGGTGCATTGGACCAGTGTGCTGCTGCCTCTTGAGCCTCCCTTCCGTCCTCCGGATTTCCTTTTCTTGGCCATTCGTATTCACAGCTGCGACCTAGATCTAGGTAAGTTCGCTTAAACGTTGTGCCCCCGAGGAGGCGTGCATCCTGGTAGGTGGTTAGTATGCTCGAGCGAAGTAGGCGACCTTCTTGGCGGGCTTTCCACAACAGACACATCCCGAGAAGACCTGCTCGTCTTGTATAGGAACGACACGAATTGTGGCACCTGTCCCGTCCTTTATCTTGTCTTCGCATGCAGTCTCCGTGCACCAACAACCCCTAGCAAATCCGCCCTTGGTCTCGATGACCTGTTTCAGGTCCTCATAGGTACGCACGTCATAGATGGCCTGCTTGAGCAAATGACGGGCCTTCTCAAACAGAGATAACTGAATCGCATCAAGCAACTTCTTTGTCTCATTAATCACGTCTGCCTCAGGAACGACTGACCGTTCTGATGTGTCCCTCCGAACCATGGTGACCTGTTGACGGCTGATATCCCGAGGACCAATCTCAATCCTCAGTGGAACACCTTTCAACTCCCACTCATGGAATTTCCAACCAGGCGTGTACTGCGCGCGGTCGTCAAAGGTGAGGTTGATCCCAGCTTCCTGCAGTTTTCCTGCCACCAATTTGGCATGGTTTGTGATGTCCGCTCCCTCCGCGCTCTTGTAGGGAATTGGTACGACGACTACTTGCACCGGTGCAATACGCGGCGGCATGATCAATCCACGATCGTCTCCGTGAAGCATAACAGCTGCACCGATCAGTCGCCATGAGACCCCCCACGAGGTATTCCACGCATAATGCGTCTGCTCGTCCTTTCCAAGATACTTGATCTCGAAAGCTTTGGAGAAGTTCTGTCCCAAATTGTGCGATGTGCCCATCTGGAGAGCTTTCCCGTCGGGCATCATAGATTCGAGGGTCGTCGTGCAGAGAGCGCCAACGAACTTCTCGCGGTCGGTCTTGTATCCGGCGAGCGTAGGGATGGCGAGCTGTTCTTCAATGAGTTGTCTGTACAGTTCAAGTATGGCCATAACTTCTGCGTCTGCGGCCTCTTTGTCAGCGTGAACAGTGTGTCCCTCTTGCCATAGAAATTCAGAAGTCCGTATGAATGGCTTGGTCATCTTGATCTCAGCTCGAAGAACAGAGTTCCAGACATTGATTAAGAGCGGGAGATCTCTCCAGCTTCTGATCCACTTCGCGTATGAATCGTAGATCACAGTTTCAGAAGTCGGCCTGATCGCTAGTCGCTCTCCGAGCTTGTCGTTCCCGGCTAGGGTTACCCAGAAAACCTCAGGTGTGAAGCCCGAGAAATGCTCAGCCTCTTTCTTGAGAAAGCTCTCTGGAATTAGCAGCGGGAAGTAGGCGTTGCTATGGCCCATCGTCTTGAGGCGCTTGTCAAGAAACTCCTTGATCTTCTCCCAGATGGAGTAGCCGTATGGCATCAGGACCATGAATCCTTTCACGCTAGCGTAGTCAGCAAGTCTTGCTTTCGTAACGACCTGAGTATACCACTCAGACAGGTCGTCTTTCTTCGAAACCGTGATTCCAATCTCTTTGCTCAACTGCAGAACACCATGTGCGATGGAACGTTTGAGTCAGAATGCAACTCGGGTTTATGGCCCTGGAACAGAGTCACCCGCGATAACCAGCAGCTTCAAATCTGTTCCCTCAGACGCCTCACGGCAGCGTGTACGGTCGCGCACGTCTATTTAGTTTTCGCCGAGAATACCTTGTCATGTCGCGCTTGAGTCGGCCGTTAATGTCGTCAATACCAGGCACGTGGCATGCCTGATCACCTGCTCGCTGACACTGCGGTGAAACAGACCTCCTACGCCTTTCTTTGGCTCGCGCTTTGTCATAATTACAAAGACATAGTCATCAGCATTCGCCTCGTTGACAATTGCTTCTGCTACGTCACGAGCGACTACGATTTTCTTGCGAGCTGCGTAGTCTTGTTCCTTGAGCCATTCGGAAATCGGGGAAAGGATTTCGTCAGCAAGAGCAATCTCTTCTTTGTGTGATACCACCTCAATGGGCACGGTGCGACTGGGCATTTCGACAACGTGAAGCAGAACAATCTCGGGATCCTTAAAGGCGGATAGAGCGTACAGCGCTCGCGTCATCAACTGCCTGTCTGCACGGTCTGCTATTGGGATGAGTATTTTGACCGGAGGCTTTTTCCGAGTGTTTTGCCGCATCAGGATACAGCCTTGCCTTCTTTCTTGTGTGTGTAAAGAATCACCGCTGAGACTGTGCTCCGTATGCCTTCGATCGCGAGTACCCTGTCTTTGATGAATGTCCTGAATTCTGCGATGTCCTTGGTTTCGATTGTGGCGACTAGGTCGCACTCTCCTGTGACTTCATATAGGTCTTTGACCTCGGTGAGCGCCAGCAACTTCTTCGTGACTTTATCCAGCTCCTTTGACTGCACGAAAATATTCAGTATCACAACCACCCCTGCTGCCATGCTAATCACCTCTCCTAACGATCATAAGCTTCCCCGAGTATTTTGAGGCTACTGCATACGCCGTGTCCTCTCTCTTTTCCAGGTTGCCCTTTAACGTTTTTCTCTTGATGAGGACAACCACATCGTTGTCTTCTGACTCCATCTCTCTTTCCACAATAGACCGTGTGGAACCTATTTCGGCCTGTGACACGACTTCAAATCCTTCCGAACCAAGCTCCTTTGCGACAAATCGCAGTTCTTTCTGTGAGATAGCCTGGCATTCCTTGAGTTGGGAGTAGTCACGTATGTTTTCAGTGCTCAATCCAAGATCGCGCGGGTCAACGATGTTTAGAAGACGGATCCGAAAACGCTTGTCCAGTTCATACTTAAGAGCGTCGACGATTGCTCGCTCATCATCAGGAGTCCTAATGAGCACGGTTGCGTTCATCATGTAAGCTCCCGGGGCGATGGTCTTTCCTACCTCGTTTCCGAAGATGCTCATCTTGCGCGATCTCCTGAACGCGATAAAGCCGACCACTCCAATGGCAACCCAGATAGTTCCCACAATTCTGCCTTCGGCATGAAACCCAACAACGAGTAACCACATCGCACCAGTCGAGAGTGCTCCGATAATGCTGATCACCGGGACGAGGATTGTCCTGCCAAAAGCTTCAATCTTGAGGGTACCTGGGAGTCTCCACGCTCGATATGCATCAGGTTCTTTGTTTCTCAGAACGATAAGCGAGACGTTCACAATCATGTAAGATAGTAGAGCCCCGAAGTTGTACAGGTCAGCAACGAAACGTAATTCGCCAAAGAGTGCCATCGTGGCGCCAATGAGACCAAAGACAGCGATCGTACGGACGGGCGTTCGGAACCGTTCATGGACCTTGTAGAACCAAGTCGGCATGAGATTGAATCTTCCCATTGAGAATACCACACGAGAGACACCTATGACGCCAGTGTTCGTGGACACGTAACAGATGGCGAATCCAGTGAAGGCAACAATGGGTCCGAGAAAGTGCCCGATGTATGGAATCCTAGAAGCCATTGCGGCCATGGGGTCCGTCTGTGAAGCTGCCAAATCCTGCCACGGCATCAGGCTCATACTCAGTGTCGATAGTCCAACCGCGAAGAGCACCACAGAAACTATTGATAGTTTGTTAGCTCGTGGAATCCAGCGTTGCGGTCTCTTGGTTTCTTCGGCAGCTTGAGCTATGGATTCGATGCCGATGAATGAGGTCATGGCGAGAGTAATGCCGTAAATGAAATTCTGCGTTTGAGTCCCAAGGCTCGGCATAACATAGTCAATGTGAGCGAACGTAGAGGGCGCACCAAAGTCAAAAATTTGGCTAAGGAAAAGTGTCATGCTGAAAGCCAACAAGATACCCGCGACGAGAATAACCGATTCAACGCCAATGTCAAGGGATACGAGCAGTTCGTTGAGGGCAGAGGACTCCCTTATTCCTACAGAGTTGAGAAGAAGAAGCCCGAGCACCATTGCGAACGCAACGAAACCAATGTACGAAATCCTGATGTCGAGTCCCAGAATT
>CAYGWT010000204.1:0-4329 GCA_964353625.1 uncultured Candidatus Bathyarchaeia archaeon
CTGAGTGTGGGCAATCTGGCAAACCTCGCTGAGTAATCGTAGGAACCGCGAAGTGGTGGTGGAAATGGAGCCTCGGGCGGGCTTCGAACCCGCGACCTTCCGCTGTCTTGAGGCGTCTTTACAAGGCGGATGCTTTCCAGCTCAGCAAGCTGAGACTACCAGGCTGAGCCACCGAGGCTTCTACACACCTAGCGACAGTTCCTTAAAGTGACTTCTGTCGAAGATAAGTCGGCAAAAGACCCGAAACAAAGCAGAGCCGGCATGAAGAACGGAACAGACTAGTGGTGCACATATGCGACGGGAGTGAATGTTCTTGATTGAGAACTTTGGTTGCGATATCAGTCGGGTGCTCTCGCATCATCCCTAGCGCCTCAAACGAGCGTGCGCCATATGTTGTGCTATTCGGATTTCTGCCTGCGAGCGGCCTCAACGAGCGCCTTGACACCTGGTAGCTCCTCTCCTGCAAGGAATGTCAGCATCGCTCCTCCAGCCGTGCTCACGTGAGAGATGCGCTTGTCTAGTCCGAGCACGTTCGCGTAGCTTCCCATGTGTCCGCCACCAACAACTGAGTAGGCACCTTGCGCTGCCATCGCTTCAAGCGCAGTTTTGCTTCCAAGTTCGAAGCCCTTTTCCTCAAAGACCCCTAGCGGGCCGCTTGAGATGACTGTCTTCGATCCTTTGATGATTTCCTCGTATTGGCCAGATGTTTCTCTTCCGATGTCACGAACCGCATCACCCTTTGTTCCATGATCAACCGGAACGTCAACACGTTTGCTGTCTCTTGAGAGAGCGAGGTCTTTCGGCAGAATGATCTTATCCTTGTAGTTACTCAGAATTGCCCGTGCTTTGTCAAGCAGCGCTGGGGACTTCTCCAGTCCACGATTTCCAGCGCCTCCGAAATCGATCCCTGATGCCCTGAGGAAGACATTCGCTACTAATCCACCAACTAAGACTTTGTCAGCTTTTCCGGTCTTGAGGATATTCTCGATTATCGAAAGCTTGTCTTCGACCTTTGCGCCCCCAATAACGTAGACAATCGGTCTCTGCGGACTATGATAGACCTGTTTGAGAGCCTCCAATTCCTTGGTCATGAGTCTACCCGCTACTGCCTGAACCACCTGCGGGAGCCCAACAATCGATGCTTGAGTCCGGTGTGCGGTGGCGAAAGCGTCATTTACATACACGTCAAGCAACGGCGCCAGTCGGCGGACCATAATGGTGTCCGCAAGCTTGTCTGGTGCAGCCGAGATGTTCTCTTCGGAGCAGAGACGTAGGTTATCGAGTACTAGTATCTCTCCGATCTTCAGATTCCTGATTTGCTGTCTCGCCTCCGGGCCTATTGTGTCCTCTACGAACCTGACATGTTGTCCTACGTGTTTCTGCAGGAGTCTGGAGTGAGCTTCGAGTGAGGTGAAGTCCACGTCCCCAGGTCGGCCTTGGTGAGACCCCATAACAACTCTTGCGTCCTTCAAGAACTCGAGCGTGTGACGCGTTATCCTGATGCGTGTGTCGTCAATGATCTGCTTGGTCGTAGGATCGAGTGGGGAGTTGATGTCTACCCTAACAAATACGGTCTTTCCTTTGGTTACAACATCGTCGAGTGTGAGAAAGCGGAAGTCGGAATCAGTGCTCAATTTCTGATCCCACCACTCATCACCTGAACGCTCCTAACGTTGCCTTAAGTCTGTCGCACGAACGATCGTTCTCTGAGCACCAATTTGCCACATCGGGCAAGGCTTAATGTACGGAATGGCTCACCGTATCAGCGCCGCCGGGGTGGCTCAGCTGGTAGAGCGCCAGCAAGGGCCGGATTGGCGAGACTCATAATCTGGAGAGCATAGGGCCCAGAAGTCGGGGGTTCGATACCCCCTCCCGGCACCATTTGCACTAACCGGATAGAACACACGTGCCTCCGGGTAGATCAGGTACACGGGCTATTTGGATTCGAGTACCTTGACTCCTCCATCAATCAGGCCGACGTACACACGATCCGTCAAGTCCAAAAAGAGACCTGTCTCTACAAGGCCTGGAATCGATTTCAGCTGACCATCTAGCAGGTGGGCGTCCTTTATCGGGCCAAAATCCACATCAATCACAAAGTTGCCGTTGTCTGTTGTGATCGGGTTGGATCCTTTGCTGCACCTTAGCTCCGGCTTGCCGCCCAGTTCAGCGAGCCTTTTCGTGACGAGCCTATGTGCGAAGGGTATCACTTCTACCGGGACCACCTGGCCTCTGCCCAACGTGTGAGTCAGTTTCCTCTCATCAACCACTACTATCAGCTTCTTTGCCGCTGAGTCTACGATCTTCTCCCTCGTCAGCGCGGCGCCTCCGCCTTTGATGAGATTCAACGTTTGTGATTCCACTTGGTCAGCTCCATCCAGTGCAAGATCGATCTCGCTGACATCGTTGGGGCTCACAAACGTGAGGCCAGCCTTAGCGATTGCTTCTTCAATCTGACGAGATGTTGGTACGAGTGTCAGTTCAAGACCTGTGTTCTTGATCAACTTCGCAAGTTCGGAAACAAGAAGTTCGAGTGTAGTACCGCTTCCTATTCCAAGGACGCGTACGTCTCGGATTTCCCCAAGCGCCTTTTCAACCGCTGCTCTTTTCGCCGCCTCGATCCAACTCAACAACTAGCCCTCCGATTCGATCTGTTCAAGGCGTTCCATGGCTTTGAGAACTTCTTCCCTAATTGCCTCGATCTTCTTCTCAGTCCTGATCTTGACATCCCGAAGTCCGCTTCCAGTTGTCTTCAGATCCAGCTGAGGCGTTGTCTGAGTTGTTTCGATAGGAGTTACCACTTCATGATTGCTCTTGATTTCAGGATTGAGAGTTTGCGTAATCGTGGGACCGGAGCGTAGATCTGTGAGCTTCTTGTCTATCTCGGTTAGCTTTTCACGGTAACTGAGCAAAAGTTCTTTTCTTGCTGACTCTAGGTCAAATGTGTCCACAATCCGCTGATTATCTGCAATTCTTGACTCGAGCGCCTTCAAATCCGAGGAATATTTGTCTAGAAGGCGATCACGCTCGTCGCGGGTTATGATCCCTTGTATCTCTGATTCATAGATAGTCGTGAGTGCGGTTCCAATGATCTCACGTTCCAGCTTGAGCACCTTCAAGATCTCACGAGAACGTGACGCATCAGCCTCGTTGATTGTGTGTTCAATCTCAGGGTTGGACTCAGCCGTCGCCGCCTCTGTAGCATTTTGCCTTGGCTTCTTCCTCCAAAAGAGCAGGGACACGAGGAAGGGAAGAAGCCGCGACTGCATCAAGCTGGTCACGGATCGCCCTCTTCTGAGACGCCTATGACAATGGAGTGCTACTATAAATCCGCTTGCCGTATGCATGGTCATCTCCGGCGTTTCCGTCTGCAAATCTCTACGGATTGTCAACATTCGCTTGGAATATCTTGTGGTAATGAATCGCTCACTCTTTATTCCCGGTCGCAACTGTGCCAATGCTGATCGGCTTGATGAAAGAGCCCAAGAACCGAGACCAACCTGCCCAGGGAGACCTGATCACGAGATGAAAGATCCTATATGCGGAATGTATGTCGCCGAGAATACGGCACAAATAAAGAAGACCATCAGGGGAACGACATACTATTTTTGCAGCGAGAGCTGTCTCAGGCAATTTGAGACGCCTGAGGTTGAACTGCGCAGACTTAAGACACTTTTCTCAATCGGTGCAATTCTGACCGCCCCTACAATGATACTGACCTATGTTCTAGTTTTGCCGCAGGTTCTGAACAACTACCTGCTGCTTCTGCTAAGCGCGCCGGTTCAGTTCGGCGTGGGCTTGAGATTCTACAAAGGCACGTATGATGCATTGAGGAACCGCATGGGGAACATGGATACGCTCATTGCAATAGGCACAAGCGCGGCTTGGGCCTACAGTTTCATCGTGACTGTCTATCCTTCAGTGTTTCCTTCTAACACAGTATATTTTGACACGGCTGCTTTGATCATAACGCTCGTCCTGCTTGGGAATACACTCGAATACATGAGCAAAGGGAAGGCTTCTGAGTCAGTCAGGAAGCTCTTGGATCTTCAATCTCGAACTGCACGCATCGTGCGCGACGGCAGGGAGGCAGACATCCCTGTAGAAGAAGTGCAAGTTGGTGACCTGTTCCTTGTCCGGCCAGGTGAGAGAGTGCCAGTTGATGGGGTGGTCCTCGAAGGGCACACAGCGATCGACCAGTCGATGATCACTGGAGAAAGCATACCGGTACAAAAGAAAACAGGCGACCAGGTGATCGGAGGTACCATCAACAAAACCGGTTTTGTACGAGCCAAAGCAGAGAAGGTCGGAGCAGACACCGTCATCTCC
>CAYGWT010000205.1:0-1827 GCA_964353625.1 uncultured Candidatus Bathyarchaeia archaeon
ATTACTCGTCGTACTGAAAGATGAAGGGATTGGGAAAGCAGCCCGCAACCTGACCGGCGTCGATATCGTTGAGGTGTCGAATCTGAACGTTGAGGACCTTGCTCCTGGCACTCATGCTGGAAGGCTCACAGTATGGACAAAGTCAGCTTTAGAATTCGTTGAGAACCGATTCGCTACACAGGGGAACTAACATGCCAGTAAAGAGTATCCAAGAAGTGATCAAATATCCGCTGATCTCTGAGGATGCAGTCACTCTGATCGAAGCTGATAACAAGATCACCTTCATCGTCGACGCTGATGCGTCTAAGAATGACATACGCCGAGCTGTTGAAGAACTATACGAAGTGAGAGTTGATCGTGTGAATTCTGTTGTGACCCCAGAGGGCCGGAAGAAAGCCTACGTCAAACTTACCTCAAACTACAAGGCCTCAGATCTAGCCGTTAGGTTGGGCATTCTCTAGAAACTCTTTTGTCTTGGTTAATCAATGTCGAGCAGGTTCAAAGAAGTGATCAAGTAATGCCGAAAGAGTTCACGTATCGCGGGCACACAATCAATGACCTTCAGCAGATGTCCATGGACGAGTTCATCAAGCTGCTTCCAGCTCGCCAAAGACGATCGCTCACGAAGGGGCTCACGGGCCAGCAGAGACTACTCCTTGAGCAGATCCGTACACCAGGGAGAGACGCAGCCAAACCCCTCAAGACACACTGCAGGGACATGATCATCATTCCCGAAATGGTTGGAAAGACTCTGCTCGTCCACAGCGGCAAAGAATTCAGCTCTCTCACCATCCGACCTGAGATGGTTGGCCATTACCTTGGGGAGTTCGTTATCACAAATAAAAAAGTGGTTCATGGAACACCAGGCATCGGCGCATCTAGAAGTTCAATGTATGTCCCTCTGAAGTAGACTCGGAATTGCCCACAGTCTAGGAGACATCACGCACCAGGAATCTGCCTGTATGTTGCCATCAGGTGGCTACATTCTTTTTCTAGCAAGAAGGTAGCAGAGCGCGGCTATTGCAAGCGGACCTAGTACCGCCCACAAGACAGCCTGATTCAACGAGGGATAGGTCGATTGATCTATCTGCAGGCGGGCACTTGTCTCAGGCACGGATGCGCCATTCATTAGTGCTGCGGCTGGAGGATTCTGCAGGAGGCTCGCGCTTTGCACAGCGATGAGCGCCAATACAATCGCGATGATTGCGAGCGATAGTTCCTTCCTCAAACTCACTGCCCTCTGTCTCCCGGGTGATGTTCACAAAATAAGTCTAGAGTTTGGAACAAGTCGAAAATTCCCACCGAGCTCATATCATCTTGTCCCTCCAAATCCTAATCGCTTCATAGGTGCAGACCAGCGCGGCGCTAAACCCAAAGATCAGAGCCATCACGCTCACATCCGAGCCTGCGAGAAGCGACTGTGCAATGTACATCACGACAGCTGCCACAAAGAAAACCGCGTAGAAAACGTACCTGGGCAGGATGACGCGGCCGATGCGAAGAAACATGCGAAACTGGCTAGGCTGGATTTCTTCGAGAGGCTCGTAATGGCCGTACTCGTCCTTTCTCACAACTCCGAGTTCACGGAGCTTCTCCAGATGATAGAGTGCAGTACTGGGGCTAGAAAAATGAATAAGGCGCTGCACCTCTCTGACGCCTACCGGCTTTGGCGATTTGAATACTTCCCAGTACACTCGAAGCGTGGTTCCCTTCAGCTCCGCCTCGATCGCTCGTTGATCTTCCCTTCCAGAAGCCAAACCATGTCTCACCGTGATGAACAAATTCGATTGTGAAGAGCAGACGTAATAATCGTTGCTCACGAAGACG
>CAYGWT010000206.1:0-12211 GCA_964353625.1 uncultured Candidatus Bathyarchaeia archaeon
GTTGAGAGTCTTATTCATATGCTGTAAGTATAGATGATATCGGCGTTTAGGGCAAGCCACTTGAGCATACGAGACAAAGATTCAGCAGAATGTAAGTCCTTACCAGACTATGGTTTGTGGTGGTAATGGGGAAATGTGGGATTATCGGGCTATCTGTGATGTCAGAGGAGCCGAAATATTCATTTGGAACAGTCAAAATAGGGTATTGCCAGAATGCCCTTTACGGGCAATGCCCGATTCCTCTATTCTTCTCCAAATCAATTTCATAAACTACCATACTCCCCTCCCCCATACTTTTATTTTGGCATACCCCCAAAAAGAAAAATCGGGGCTGCTATTTTTTCTCAGCAAACTGATTTCACAAAGTTCATAAAGTCTCTTCCTCTTCATCTTCATCTTCTCTTGAGCAGAACAATCCAACATAATTTCCCCATGCCTCACAGGCATTACATTTCCCTGTTTCGGGGCTATGACTGAATTCACATTCGTGATCAGGGGTTTCGTTGTTTGTCGTAGTGTCAGAGACAAACTCATTCACCACCGCAACTGCTGCGTCACGCTCTTTCTGTAGCCTCTTGTTCATCTCGCCAACAACTTCACAGAGATAGCATCCACCTTCGAAGCCATTCTTAATGTTTTCGACTTGCTGACGAAGTTCGTCGCGCTCTTTGCGAAGTTTTGCGTTCTCAGCGCAGGTTCCCTGTATGCCCATGTGGTCTACCCACAAGACTCCGCAAGTTTTGCATACCGGTTGGTTCGCGCTCATGGTGTCTCCTGATTCTTGAAACAGTCCCACTCCCATAGGGCTGCTGTTTCCTTCGCAGGTGTACCAGAAGTTCGAGTGGGTGATTCCATACAGGTGCAATACATCCGCCTGGCTTGATCTCTCTCTTGCAATGCTTTGTCCCGCTGCTCACGGATTCTCTCAACTTCCTGTCTGAGAGCCATGACTTCTGTGAATAGCATGTAATCAGCCATTGTGTGTTCCTTCGTTCTAATCCCATCGAATTCGATGGGTTTGGGTTTTCTCTAAGTTCTAATCCCGTCGAATTCCACGGGTTTGGATTTCCTCTTACTCAACAATGCGATCCTCAATCTCACAGAGCATGGCTTGTACTTCCTTTCCTAGTTCCGCTGAGTAGAGCCAGATGTCATCCTTCTTCTTTCCCCGTATGGCAGTGATCTCATAGATCCCTGTGAAGCCTTCCTCATCATCGTCCCACATGACCTTGTCACCTACCTTCGGCTTGCTCATTCCTCCTCTCCGTCTACATGAACCCAATCCATCACGGTTTGAAGCAGATGATCATAGTTGCTGCTCATGGCATCCTTGATGAAGCGATTCACCACATCATGGCTGACTCCACCTTGCTGCAAGGCACGGCGAGTTCTTCCAAGAATGGCAAAGGCATTCCCGTCAGCACCGACGAGACGAACATGCACATGAGGGTAGCGAGGGGTCTTGGTCTTCATTGCTTAAGTTCCTTCCTCCTCATTCATCTCCTTGACGATGCTGAGGATGTTTTCAACGGTCGATGAGATCAGCCAGATGCCTATCAAGTTGTGGGCTGATACGATGATCAGAATCCATTCCAATAGGCTCACTTGTGGTTCTCGTTGAGAATCTGATTGATGATCTTCTGAATGTTGTTGATCTTGCGAATGAGAAAGAACATACAGGTGCAGACGATGACGGGAAGGATCAGTGCGCTGATGATCAGGGCAATGAGATTGATAATGGTTTCAGACATATTCACTTGTGGTTCTCCTTGAAGTATGAGTTTTGATAATTCGCTTCCTGTACTTCGGCACAGGTAACACATTGAGCATGGGGGAAAAGTCTCTGAGTATTGCGACTACAACTGCCCCCACATGTTTCGCAGGTCTTTGCTGAGAGTGCCTCGACCATGCGGATCATGCCATTGATCTCCTGAGTGAACCTACTGATCTTCTCCATCTGATGCGGCTCAAGGTTGATGTCATAGATGAAGTCCACATAGAAGCGTAGGCTACCGTACTTCTCCTTGACCTGAACCGCAACGACTCCAAACTTCAGATCGGGGAAGAGACGGTTTGCCCATTCGACGGAAGCATCGATCTGTTCGCAGAGGGTTTCGATCAGGTCATGCCATCCGTCTCCGCATTCGATTCCGAATGCCATGCATGTCTGATCGGGGATTCCATTGACCTCGCGAAAGATAGACGGGTGGCTTGCAACGAGTTGGTTCTGTAGTTCAGTCTTCATTGTGGTTTCCCTTCCTCGCGCAGTCGTTTGATTTCATTGCGTTGCTCAATGAGCATTGCTTCCATTTCAGCCACAGCATCGGTTACATCTTGGAGTGCCTGAACAGCATCTGCCTTGTCTGGCTTGCTTATGGTGTTTACTCCTTGAAGCATGGTCAGTCTTTCTCGAAGTATCTGATTGTCCTTATCCTGCTGTTCGATAGCAGTACGAAGCAGTTCGTTCTCCAACATGAGTTTCTGAATTCGCATCATGATGTCTTCGATGGTTTCATCGCGCACGGGAGTACTCCCTATTGAGCCTACGGGCATCTTCCTTGCTACGGGCAATGAAGAGTTCGCAGTCTGCTTTGTGGGAGTAGATGATACGCGCTACGGATCGGAAGGTATGCTTGTCCGCGCACTTCACGCAGAACTCAGTATCGGGCAACAGTTCAAGACGCACAGAGGGAATCGGATTTCCACAATCATGGCACTTGCACATTTTGAAGTTCTCCTTTCAAGAGAAGCACCCATCATACCAAGCGTAGATCCGTCAGTCAAGCCAGGCAATCAATCCCAAGATTCCCGCTGCCAGAATCATTAGATTCAGAATGATTACCAAGACTATGAGCATTGTGTTGGTGCGAACCTCATAGAGAATGTCTTTCTGAATATCATCTTTGGGCATTGTGAAATCTCCAAACGCTCCCGACAGGATTCGAACCTGTGACCTGGTCTTTAGGAAAGACCCGCGCTATCCAACTACGCTACGGGAGCAGCATTCTCAGTTTCGATGAAGCAGATACGGAAGTTTCCATTCTGCTTTTTGATTGTTCGCAGAGTAGAAGATCGAATCGTTGTCATCCACCATCAGGGTTCCGTGACACACCTTCAACATCGGATCGTTCGTGGGGATCACATCGCTCCCCACAACCAACCCAACATCAAGCAGATCCTGAATCTCATCCTCATTGAGAATCTGATTTGCGAAAGACTTCGGTGGAAGGTTCGCAAGCGGATCCTGAGCAAAGCCCGAAGGGTTGATTGTCTGAACTCCGTTGAGCCATTGCTGAAACTGCCATTCCTCCACGAACGGAGTATTCACAAGGAATGTATTGAAGTTGTCGAGGACGAGAAGGAACTTGATCATGCGCTCTCCTGTGGTTGCTTGCCGATGAGATCCTCAAGCAACAGATCGTCGCCCGTGGTGTCATTGAGGATGTTCAAGATTCGCGTGGTCATCTCGATGCCGAAGTTCTCCAACTGGTAATGCTGAAGCGCGTTCATGTGCTTCCTCGACTCGCCGTCAAGCGGAAGTTCGTTCTCCCTGAAGATCGTGTAGTTGCGGTCAACGATACGGACGAGCAGCGACGAGAGGTGGTTGAGCGCATGGACGGCAATACGATCATCCGCAACCGAACGCTTGAGGTTCTTGTTCTCCTGCATGAGCGAAAGGATCTTCGCAGCAAGGATCTTGCGACCGATCTCGGTTTCCATCGCGGCATTGATGGACTTGGTGGCAGCACTATGAATATCGTTGTTCGTGTGGTTCATTGTGTGTTTTCCTTTGTTGGTTTTCACAGGCACTTGGTCAAGTCTTCGTAGGACTTCTTCCACATCACGGCATCCATCCGTGCTTCGTCACGCTCAGTGGTTGCACGACCCACCATGTCCGCGAGTGCATTCCTGAAATCACGATTGATCTCTGCGATCTTCTCATTCAGTTTGCGAATTTCAGAATCGTACTGCTTGCGCTCCTCGCGAAGACGCTTGAGTTCCTCACCCTCCGCAAGACGCTGACGGGAGAGTTGAAATGCCTCCTCCACCGCGTTCATGAGATTGCCATACGAAGCCTCGAACTTGTTTGCCGTGTTCTGAATCATATCGTAGTCTTCGTTCATTCGTTGGCTCTCCCGTCAGCGTTTGCGAAAATTCAGACTTCACTCATCATCATCTTCGTACTCTTCATCGTCGTCCTCATCATCGTCGTCCTCATCATCATCGTCTTCATCATCGTCGTCTTCGTCCTCATCATCAAACTCCTCTTCGTCTTCTCCTGTCTCGTCATCTTCGAAGTCTTCATCTTCGAAGTCTTCCTCATCTTCATCTTCGAAGTCTTCTTCGTCATCGTCTTCGGACTCATCATCTTCGAAGTCTTCTTCATCATCCTCATCTTCGTCGTCTTCGTCGTACTCCTCTTCGTCACCCTCTTCTTCGTCTTCGTCGTAGTCCTCCTCAATGGCAGAGAGGCGATAGAGTTCATCTTCGTTTTCGTTGTTGTGGCTGAAGTCGATCATTGTGTTCCTTTCTCTTATGAGAGTTCCTTGATCATGTTTGCGATTGCTGACCAATCGATCTTCGGATCATTGGTTTGAATTCCATCTGGTGTCTCGGGCTTGCCGTAGCGGGCAAAAAACTCAACGGTTGCGAATGCCTTCGCCCACGATGGGGTCAGGGACTCGGAGAGTTTACCATGACGGGTCAGGAAATCAACTGCCTGAGCAGCAGCATCGTAAAGATTCTCATCATTGCTGATCCACAGGGAAACATTCCAGGTCTCGCGGTTTGCCCACCCATTGTACGATTCTGAATTTTGAATTTCGGTTTGGATCATTTGATTCTCTTGTTTGAGTTTTCAAAGTTCAGACTACGCTGGTGCCGCCACCCGCATCGCTCATCATGTCGATGTCTTGCGAAGCGGGAGCAGTCGAGGAAGCCGCAGCAGTCTGCGGAGTCCACACGATACCACCAACTGCACGACCGCGCTTGAGCGTGATCTTGGTGCCGTAGCGCGAAAGCATCATGCGGCGAATGGTCGAAGCCGAAACTCCCGTCAACTTGCCAAGAATCTTGAAGTTCGTCTTGCCAGTGTCGAGCGTGGTTTCGATGGTGTTCCAATTGATCGAAGTTGGGTTGATTGGCTTACGGGGCATAATGAAAATCTCCTGTTTGAATTTCGTGAAAGTGAAACTTGGTTTTGTGAAACGAACTATTAGGTTTGCTTAGTGAAGATCGCCGTACTGAACGCCAGTGCGGGGATCGCTGTCAGACTTCTGCTTTGGGAAGAGGCTTGGTGTGGAGTCATTCTCGTAAAGACCGATCCACCCGTTCGCACGGGCAATGTCTTCCTTCTTCTCGCCTGGGCGGTCTGAACCCGCACTCCACTCGCAGAAGAGACGGCGAGCATGATCGCGCTCGCTCAAGAGGGTATTGCAATGATCCAGATGCCTGTGCCGAAGCGAAGTGAACTCAGCGCGAAGACGGCGAATCTCGGCTTCGTCCTTCTCATGAATCTCACACTCCAACTTCCATCCTTCAACCTCGCGGCGAAGATCGTGAACTTCGGCGGTCTGATCGCTGAATGCTTCGGCATGGAACTTGGCAAGTCGCGCCAGATCATTGTTCTCTGTACGAAGTTCGCTGATGATCGTCTCGCGATTACGAATGGTCTCCGCGAGGGACTCCACTACGGTTCCCCAAATCGCGCCGATGCTTGGTGTATTGTCGTTCGTCATCGTGACTCTTTCCTTTTGTGTGTTTGTGAAAATCAAAGTGTGAGGAGGGCAGTCGCATTGCCCACATTCATTCGCGCTCAGGTGTTCATCCAAGGCGCGGTGGTTGGATCCTTCGAAACCGCAGCGGTCGCGGTGCCGTTCGAATGTTCGGTCACCTCAACCAACTTCTTGTAAGTGTCGAGCCATGACTCGCGGACGGCAGCGGGAAAGCGCGAAAGCGAGAGTTCCATCGTCTTCTCAATGTCGCCGAAGATCGCGTATCCCTCCGCAATGCCGCAGAGGCGGCGAGTGGTGATGACATCGTCGTGGATGCCGCGAGCATAGCCAGCGCGGAGAATGTCTGCCCACTTGGCAAGGGTCTCGGCAATCGGCTTGTAAACCTCTTCAGCAACGCCAAGCGCATCAAAGGCGCGGTTGAGGATTGTGGTTTCGGTTGCCATCGGTGGATACTCCTGATCGATGGTCACCTTGAACCGCTCAAGCATTGCTTCATTCTGAATACGAGTACCGACGAAGGTGCCAGTATCGCAACCCTTGCCCTTCGTGTTCGCGGTGCCGACAACGGTGAAACCCTTTGCAGGAGTGACAAGGCGACCGATCTTCTTGAGGTACACGCCCTTGCCTTCAAGCACTGGTTGAAGACACATGATCTTGAACGAACCAAGATCGATCTCATCGAGGAGCAGAACCGCTCCGCGATTCATTGCCTGAACTACGGGACCATCTTGCCAAACAGTGTCACCGTTGACGAGACGGAAGCCGCCAAGCAAATCGTCTTCGTCGGTCTCTTCGGTGATGTTCACGCGGAACATCTCGCGATTCTCCTTCGCGCAGACCTGTTCGACCATGACGGTCTTGCCGTTGCCGCTCAGTCCGTTGATCCACACGGGGAAAAACACCTTGGACTTGATGATCGCGCGGAGCGTGGAGAAGTTGCCCCACGGGACATAGATCGAGTTCGTGGACGGGATGAAGTTTTGAACTTCGGTGACGAGTGCAGCAACGGCGCGAGGCGCATCAGTCGCTTCGGTCACAGCCGCAACAACAACGGACGGCTTCGGCTTCGGCGAAGGAGTCGATTGCTTCGCGACTGACTCGCCGACATTGGCAGCAACACCCGCGACTTCGGGGATGAAGTAGATGCCGCGACCAAGACGGCGCGACTCATCGTTAGTGACCCAAACAGGCGCACCACACATGCCGCACTTCGTGGAAGCGCGAAGCACTTCGGCGCGAGTGTATCCGCAAGTGGCATCAGGAGTGCCGCAGATGCTGACGAGTGCAATCACAAACCGCTTCTGACGGGTCTGAAGATTGCGGAACGCGGTGATGCCGTTGATAGGCTTACTCATGGTGGTGTTACCCTTGGAGGTGCGGACGGGACGGGACGAAGAAGACGAATTACTCATGTGCTACAAGTATCGCAGAAGTCTTGGATGTTTGCAAGCCACTTGGTGATGTTTTTCTAACTCTCGTAGTTACAAGGACTTACGCATTGTGGATAAGTTGTGAAACAACCGTTATCGGGCATCCGCAGCGTAAATCTTCGCAACCTTTGCCCTGTACTTGACAGTTGCCTTGCGAAGATGACCTTTCGTACCACCATTGTGAATCCCCGCAAGAGTCTCAATCTCCCAATTCGGAGAGTAGCGCGTGAAGTACGCGATTGCAATCTTTCGCGCGTAGGCTTCGTCGGTGCAGTCAGAGTACTTGCCGCCGATGCTTGGATCGAAGTCGGTTGCATCTTTCCAATATGGATAGTGAATTTGCAAAGAACCAATTGCCTTGCCATTGTCTCCAACTGCCAGGCTTGGATCTTTGCATCCGCCCGTCTCAACTTTCTGAATCGCGTCGAGGATGCGGTCGAGATCGATATCCTTCGGAGGAGGAACAGCAACGGCAGTTGAGGTGACGAAGAGAATGATGAGAGTATTGAGAGTCTTCATTGTGAGTTTCCTTAGATGTTGATACCGTTTTTGCGAAGATCAGCCAGAATCTCGTCAGCAGCATCGCTCACGCTGTTCTGCTCCTCTTGCTTGAACTGCGCGATCTCGTTCTTGATGATTTCACTATTGTCATCGTTGACGAGATCATTGTCGCGCCTGGTTGAGTACACGCGACACTCCGCAAGCAGAGTAGAGCAGAGAAGAGCCGTCATGGAGTCGAGGGGTTTACCCTTCGATGCATTGACGAGAATCCTGCCGATGATATCGAGGTTCTGAACATTGGTTTGTGCGTCGATGGTGTAGTCGTTGTCGTCGTCGGTCATTGTGTGTTTCCTTCCCTGTTGGATTAGGCGTTGTTGAGACGGGTCTCAAGGTCGAACGAAAGTTCGTATGCACGGTCGAACTCGCCGCAGCACTTGAAGAAGGTGAGGTTGTCGATGCAGGTCAGCACTGCAACAAGCGCGTTTGTCGTGAACTTGCCCTTGGCATACAGATCGGCGACTTGCTTGCGAAGATCCTCAATGCGCTCCGTGATCTCATCGCGAGTGTGAATCTGCTTTGTCTTCTTGTCGCTCTTGCGAGTGAGAGCATCGTAGGTGATCGGCTCAATGCCAATGCCCTTCTTGCCCTTCACGATGCTCATGCTACGCTTGACGGGAGCGGGAGTTGGCTTACTCTTCGTCTTCGCGCCAGTGGTGAGGTTCTCAACATAGGCATTCATTGCCTTCATGGTCGAGGAGCCAACGGGGACGGACTTCTTGGTGTTCTTGTTCTTCATAGTTTGGTTCTCTCAGAGGTTCTGTGAATTTCAGACGATTAGACTTTGGTCTTGCGTGGATAGTTGCCACCATGAGCAGTAACGAGATACTTGAACTGATACGATCCCATCGAGAAGTTGCAAGCGAACTCGTCCTCAGCGGAGTAATTGTAATTCGCAGGAGTGCCGTTCAGCGGCAACTTGATGACATCGCGAGGAGTGTGACCCTGTGCAACGAGGGAATCCCATTGACGGACGGCTTCGGGACTGGTGAGCATATTGCCACATGACCAACGCCATTGACCATCATTGTGCAAAACCATCTCGCGAGTAAACACATGCTCGCGACTCCAAGGGTTCGGGACGAAGATCGTCGCGCCATCGCCATCGGGATTGATGAGCGCGAAGACGGGCGGCATGGCAAAGTCAGAGAAGTCCTGAACCACAGGTGTAGGCTTGCTGACTCCAAGCGCGGCAGCGGAAGGAACGATCACGCGAGGAGCGCGAAGGAAATTGCCCGTGAGAGTACGCGCGAAGTCTTTCGACCGCTCATCACGACCTGGCTCGCGCTTCCAATCGGAGAGAATGAGCGGATCGAGGAAGACGCTGTCGCCCTTCTTGATTGTGGGAAGATCGAGTTCCTTGTCCGTGGATCCAATGTACCCCATGAGAGTCCATCCCTCAGAGGTAAGGATGCGAACCCATACGCGCCAGACTTCGGTCTTACTCTTGCGAGTTGGCATACCGAATACCGTCTTGTGGTGCGTGATGATGCCGCTATGCTTGGTCGCGGTCTGAAAGTACTCTGTCTTCGGTTCGATGGTAGTCATGGTGTTTGTCATAGTGTCTCCCGATTCTTGAAGCAGTCCCATCCACGCGCGATTGCTGTGTCTTCGGATCCGCTCTTCACGCATCCGCTCTCATCCGTGTTATACCAATCGCACACCTCGCGCCGTGCGGCATCCCGCTCCATGCGAAGCCGCTTGATTTCAGCCTTCTGCTCTTCAATGGTGGACAGCAACTCTTCCAATGCTTCGGTCACATCTGCATGTGCCTTGCGAGCATCGGATGCGAGTTCACGATCTGCCATTGTTGCCAATTCCTTCACGGCATCGGTCACTTGTGCGAATTCAATGTGTCCGACGAGTCCGAAGCGGTTGTTGTCGTTGTTGGTCATAGTGTACTCCTCAGTAAGGAAGGTCGTTCAAGTCGCCGAAGTCGAGTTCGTTGCCCTTGAGGTGAGCGCGGTCACGGTCATGGCGGTCGCACTCCTCATTGTATGCGTTCCACTCAGCGCGGGATGCGAATCTTTCGGGGAAGTCGCGTTGCATGGCATCGTCGGCAAGACGGGAGAGCGGGAGGAAGTTGGTTGGAGCATTCATGTACAATAGTATCGTCCAAATCCGTCCGCTTGTCTACAGGTAGAGACGATATTCCACCAAAATAGGTGAAATAGTCGTAAATATCGGTCGTAAAAGCACTTACAGCGTCCGAAAACTCGGTTCTGCAACTATTTGGGTGGGTTTTATGTCACCTTCAGCAGTTTGGAATGAAAAGACCCTCCGAAGAGGGTCGAATCTTATTGCTTTGGTTGTTCTTCTGCCTGTTTCGGTGCCTCTTTAGGAGGTTCGACAGGATTTGGATCATTGTTTTTCTTTACGAGGAACTCTTTGTACCCCCAAGCAAACACAAGAAAGGCAAATGGGATGTACCAAAGTATCCATTGCCACCCACCACTCACATTTGAGTTGGACTTGATGTCATGGCGAATCTTTTCGAGCATTGCATTGTCGCCAGGAATCGGTGGGATCTTCTGTGGAGTGATATTGCATGAAATCAACATCATCATTGCGAAGATCGACATTGTTATTCTATTGATTCTCATGTTTACTCCTCAAGACTTGGCTGAGCCAGCCGCATTGCCGAAATAGAACCCGATGAGGCTCACTAGTATCTGACGATTTTCTGCCGTATACAAGAATCCATTCACCTCAACTATGAACTTCTGTGTGAACTCGGGTGAGATACCGAAGAACCGCTCAGGATTTACCTGATCGACTTCGATGAATGTTGGGATTCCGAAGAACGGAAGGATGAAAGGTGCAATCAGCGTGGAGAACATCACAGTAAGTACGATCACGCGCCGAATTCCCTTGCCGACATCGATGGGAACGCGCTCTGCTGCCTTTGTGTAGTTCTCGTTGGACTTGTCGTTGAGGGCAATGAGGCGTTCGAATACTGCTTTGTCGTTCTGTCGCTTCTCTGCAATGTGTCGAAACACGAATCCTGCCAGGCTACCGCCGATCAAAGATAGAAACTCAGGTGTAAGAAATCCCATGTAGTGTTCCTTTCACAATATCTTAGTACGCTTCTCTAGCAACTGCGTGAAATCCTTGTGCTTCGTGCCGCCATCGTATGCCCATGCATAGCCAAGGCGCACCATCTGTGCATTTAGAGACTCTGTCTGCCCAGTTGCAAAGAACTCACCAAGAATCCTGCCATATTTGTCATCCTTTGTTGTCCGGATAACAAGATTTGGGTGATTCACAAACCACTTGATTGCATAATCTTTTGCTTCAAGTGCAAGTTTTCTCTCTATCTCGTCCTTTGAGTTTGTTTCGGGAGTATCGATGCCATTGAGACGGACTCTTTGCTTCGTAAACATCGAGAAACCAAGGTCTACCGTGATATCGAGAGTGTCGCCATCGACTACCTTCTCAATCTTTTGTACTGCATATTCAAACATCGAAGAGTTCCTACTCAAGTGGGATTACTTATTCAGAGTGAGAAGGTAGAGCGTGTGGTTCACGACACTTTTCATGTCATCACGGATGTTCTTAAGATCCGTATCCATCGGGCTAAGTTCGCCATCAAGTGCCGTGAGGAATGCATCGTACTTCTTGAGGAATGCAACAGGATCGGCTTCGCGGTAGTTTGCGAGTTCGATGGTGAAGCCACCGCTTGCAAAGATTCTACCCTTCTTGCCCATCATGGTTTCGATGAACGAGTCGATGAGTGCATCGAGGGCTGTATATGCCTCACCAAATGCCCCATGTTCTGAGAAACTTGTAGTCTGCCAGTGGAAAATACGGAGTTGATTCTGAAGGGTAAGTAGACCTGTTATGTACATTGTGGTTCTCCTACAATATGTAGCATCTTTAGGAGAACCGTTGAACTGCTCACTTGCGAGCGAACTTCACAACCGTGCGGCTAATGATGTACAGACCACCAAGGATCGACCCCGCTATAATGAGGTAGCGGTTTGTCTCGGGATCCTTAGATCCCTCCACAAGACCTAGCGCGACTGGCGTGAGTGCAACCCAAAACTCGGTCGTCCTTGCGCCTGGCTTTGATTCTGGCTTAGTTTCCATAGTCATTCCTCCTATTCAGTATTTATGGCTCATCGATCTCAATGCGAATCTTGAACTTGCCCTCAGGAGCCTTCTCCATGATGATATCGGTGATCTTTCCACTAACGCGATCCAACTCAGAACCAACTTGAATGAATGGACCGCCTTCGGGATCGAAGTATGCAATCTTCGCGTTGTCATCCGACATTCCCACGCGGTAGAACTCCGCTTCTCCTTCCATCGTGTAGATACTATGCCCATTCGGTGTGATGATGCGGGACTTGCCGTAGCGGGATTTGATGTGTTGAGTTTTCATAAAGCGCACCTGACAGGACTCGAACCTGTGACAATCGGATTAGAAATCCGATACTCTATCCAACTGAGTTACAGGTGCATGTATAGATTGTACGATTGATTGTG
>CAYGWT010000207.1:0-2328 GCA_964353625.1 uncultured Candidatus Bathyarchaeia archaeon
GCAACCCAATCACCGAGGAATATGATTCGCTGATAGCATGTTCCAGCGAGCAACTCAATCGCAAGATCAGAAAGCTACTACTTGAGTAACACGCCTAAGCCCTTGACATGCTCAAGAGTAATCGGGGGCAAGTCATATGACCGAAATGATCGCTGATTATTTGCCATTATTCGACAAGCGAAAGGCCTATGAGTGATACCCCGCGTTTTGCGCGAAAGTGCGTCACATGCAGACCGCAACCGTTGCCAAACCGAAGCTCTTCGGGTCGCTCATATCTGAAGTGCTGAATCGTGACCTTTGCACATCCTGCGGTGGGTGCGTCGCATCGTGCCCAGTATACATTCTTCAAATGCAAGGCGAGAAGCCCACTATGAAGGGCAAATGTGAACTCTGCCAAGTATGCTACTACTCATGCGCGGCCGCAGCATTCCCAATAGACGAAGTAGAGAAAGCAATCTTTGGAAGACCTAGAGACGCTGACGAGCCGATCGGCATCTACAACACAATAGCGAACGCTCGTTCCATGAAAGAAGAGATTCTGCAAAAGAGCCAAGATGGCGGAGTTGTCACCTCAATTCTTGGATATGCGCTTGAGAGCGGTAAGGTCGATGCCGCCGTGGTCACATCCCTTGACAAACAGATATCGTGGAAAGCGATTCCGAGCGTCGCGGTGGATTACTCCGATGTTCTGAACGCCGCGGGGACGAAGTATACTCCCTCCCCAACATTGATCGGCCTCATGTCAGCCGCACAGGAATACGGAAAGAGGAAGGTCGCGATAGTAGGCACTCCGTGCCAGATCCGAACATACAGGAGAATGCAGACATCACACCTCGGCGCGAAGAAACTGGCGAGCACAGTCTCACTTGCAATCGGATTATTCTGCATGGAAAACTATCACTACGACAAACTACTCGGAGATTACCTCCAAACCAAGAATGTTGACTTGAACAAGGTCAGTCGGTTCGAGATGAAGAACGGAGAATTCCGAGTCTACACTGGAAAACAAGAGACACTGAATGTTCCGATCAAGGAGCTGGATGTGCTTAGACGATCAAACTGCAAAGCCTGCGAAGATTTCTCAGCCGAATTCGCCGACATATCCGTAGGAGGCGTGGGATGCTCGGAGGGTTGGTGTACTGTAATCGCGCGGACAACCCCCGGACAAGAGTTCTTAACCAACGCTGAAAAGAACGGTTGGATAGAGCTGAAACCCATCGACTCTGGGAAATGCGGAATGGAGCAGATACTCAGACTCTCAGCTAGCAAGAAGGCGAGCATGCGGAAGAGTGAGTCAGTTCAAACCTAGCCGCCCACACCATTAGCTCCGACGACGAAAAACGCACGTCTCTCCTATGACGGTTCAAATTCGGACGCCCTCACCAGCTTGACCCACACACACCTACTACGTGGTCCAGATTATACACCAAGACCGAAGGGATGAGAATTCGTTTACCGTTCAGCGCAAGTCCCGATTAGAAGCATCAGATTGAGAGAGACTGAGTATTCGTCTTCCATCGGAAGTCTCAAGAGGGATCGGGAGCCATCAGACCCTTTGGTGGTTTCTCACGCGTACATTGAATCTCAGCCCGGATGAACTACTTACTACGACGAGAGCTGTACGTAGGCGGTTAGACCTTTCTCGACCGGTCGAACGTGAGGTAATAGAGGAATGCATCGCCATTGCTCAACAGGCTCCTACTGGGTCGAATAGGCAGAACTGGCATTTTGTGGTGGTGACCGACTCCAGTAAACGTGCCGCACTTGCGAGCCTCTATCGCAAAGGCGCGGAGATCTACCTGTCTCATTCAGCTGCTATGACCGGAGAGAGCGTCGAAGACCCTGCGCGGAATGCGACGCAGGCAAGAGTTGTGACTTCGGCCCTGTATTTGGTTGAACATCTCCGTGAGGTTCCAGTACATGTTATTCCGTGCATCGAGGGCCGTACGGATGGTCTCCCGACGGTGGCCCAGGCTGCGCAGTGGTGTTCAATTGTGCCTGCAGCATGGAGTTTCATGCTCGCCGCACGAGCCCGAGGTCTCGGCACAACCTTCACCAGCTTTCACTTGTTCTTTGAGGAAGATGCTGCGAAGCTACTCGGTATTCCTTTCGAGGCGATCATGCAGATAGCGCTGATTCCAGTGGCTTACACGAAAGGCGTGAGGTTCAAGCCTGGATCCCGTAAGCCTGTCGGCACCATTGTGCATTGGGACGATTGGTAGGATCTAGCGCCGTGGAGGATTGTGCGCATCCAAATCAGATTCGCGAGCCGTCTGAGTGTAATCAAGCAAATGATTTGATGCCGCAGTCGCATTGAATCGTCGGTTG
>CAYGWT010000208.1:0-2681 GCA_964353625.1 uncultured Candidatus Bathyarchaeia archaeon
CAGGCTCTACGAACGCGAGGTCGCGCGGTTCCAGTATCA
This sequence comes from uncultured Candidatus Bathyarchaeia archaeon, assembly GCA_964353625.1. GTDB lineage: Archaea > Thermoproteota > Bathyarchaeia > 40CM-2-53-6 > 40CM-2-53-6 > CAVPLU01. The sequence continues at coordinate 40 of CAYGWT010000208.1, forward strand.
TGTTCCGGATGAAGAGCTCTACAACGCGATACTGAAGCTCCCGGTAGAGATCACTGGAGTCGAGACTGACGATGTCGAGGTCGCCTCGTACAGAAACGTGCCTAGGATAGAGACCAACCGCGTCAGAGGCGGGGCTCTACGAGTCGTCAATGACGGCCTCATAGGTCGCAGCCAGAAGATCCTGAAGATCGTCGAGAGACTAAATCTCGCCGGATGGGATTGGCTGCGTGATCTTCATCAACCGTCCCCAGAGGCTGACGAGGTCAAGGAACTAATGTTCATGGAGGATGTTGTCGCTGGCCGGCCGATCTTCTCTTTTCCCGGGGCCTTTGGAGGATTTAGGCTTCGCTATGGCCGAACACGTGCCACAGGCATGGCGGCGATTGGAATCCATCCTTCGACAATGGTGGCTCTCGACGACTTCCCGGCGACTGGAACACAGCTGAGAATCGAAAGACCAGGGAAAGCTGGCATTGTCACGCCAGTTGACACCATAGAGCCTCCCATAGTCAAGCTGAGCGACGGTTCAGTGGTCCGGCTCGACAGCGCCGAGCAAGCAAGACAATTGCAGAAATCCATCCAGTCGGTGCTTTTCGTCGGAGATTTGCTAATCTCCTACGGGGAATTCCTTGAGAACAATAGGCCTCTTGCATCCCCAGGATTCACAGAAGAATGGTGGGCGCAGTTACTCAGGAACCGAATCGAGCTGGGCTTTCAGTCGCCGTCGGAGGTCGAGCATGCCTGCGGTATAGCCGAAGCTCGCTTGAAGTTGCTCATGGAGGAGCCTCTACGATCGTTTCCATCCCCTCAAGAGTGTTTGATGGTCTCTCAGAGGCTTGGCGTGCCTTTGCATCCGCGCTATACCTGGTTCTGGGAAAGACTTTCTGCCGAGGATTGGGCATACCTTAGGGAGAGGCTCGGTCCTCGTCTAGTTGACCCAAAGAGTGCAGTCGTAGCTCCGAATGAACCGAAGATCAAAGCCCTTCTTGAAACATTATGCATTCCTCACAAAGTCCAAGACGGCAGCATCTGTCTTGGCGAGGACGCAATCGTGCTCGCAGCATGTCTAGGCGCGGGCAAACCGATGCCCGACCATGTGGGAAATCACGGCTTGGAAGCCGCAGGAGTAGCTGCAGGATTTCCCATCCTAGCTCGAGGTGGGACGTTCATAGGGGCAAGGATGGGCAGACCCGAGAAGGCCAAGAGAAGAGAGATGCGTCCAGTCACCCATTGCCTGTTTCCCGTAGGACTTGCAGGGGGACCAAGACGTAACATTGTGGAAGCAGTCAAGTCAGGCAGTATCGTAGAGGCAGAGCTGATCAGACGCAGCTGCAAAACTTGCGGAATTGTCACCTACCAGACTGTCTGTCCAAAATGCACAAGCAGAACAGAGGTCGAGATGATATGTCCGAAATGCGGGAGGACACTCTCGCAAGAACTCTGCCCCGCATGCAAGATTAACGCGCGCTCGTATGAGAGAACAGCCATCTCACTGAGCGAGATCTGGTCTGCCGCTTCGAAGAAGCTGCGTTTGGGAGGGGAGCCCGAGGTTGTGAAGGGCGTGAAAAGTCTGATGAGCGGCTCCAGGTGCCCGGAACCGCTAGAGAAGGGGATCCTTCGCGCAAAGTATGACCTCTCCATGTTCAAGGACGGCACCGTCAGGTTTGATGCGACAAACGCTCCTCTGACTCACTTCCGACCAGCCGAGATTGGCGTCACCGTCGAGACACTTCGCAAACTGGGCTATGATACAGACGCTGATGGAAATCCGCTTGAGAACGTCAATCAAGTCATTCCGATAGAATCGCAAGATATTATCGTAAACGATTCGTGCGGAGACTACCTCGTGAGAGTCGCAGACTTTATCGACAATCTGTTGACACGATTCTACGATCTCCCATCCTTCTACAACATGAGGAGTCGTGACGATCTGGTCGGGCATCTTATAGTTGGCCTTTCGCCTCACACATCTGTAGGTATAGTCGGCAGAATCATTGGCTTCACCAAGGCCAGAGTATGCTTTGCTCATCCGTTCTGGCATGCATCGAAGCGACGAGATTGCGACGGCGACGAAGACTCTGTTACGCTGGCGTTGGATGTTCTGGTGAACTTCTCAAGATCGTTTCTGCCATCCCGGATTGGAGGCATCATGGACGCGCCGATGCTTCTAACCGTTGTAATGAATCCCTCAGAGATTGCTCGTCAAGCGTTCAACCTTGAAGCCGTGAACAGCTTTCCGGTAAGGTTCTTCGAAGAAGCATCCAAGAACGCAGATCCAAAAGCAGTCGCTGACCTGATCGAAGTCGTCGTGCATCGCTTGGGAAGCGACCGAATTCTTCAGCCGATCGGCTTCACGCACGAGATAGGAGACATAAACACCGGAACCCACGAGAGCGCCTACACCCAGCTACCAACCATGATCGAAAAGATGTCCGCGCAGCTCAATCTCGCGGAGAAGATACGTGCGGTCGTTGCAGCGGACGTGGCTCGGCGAGTACTCTCGACACATCTAATGAGAGACTTGATCGGCAATTTGAGAGCTTTCTCGACGCAGCGTATGCGATGCATGAAATGTAATGCGAAGTATCGCCGCCCTCCGCTAGTAGGCGTCTGTCCGAAGTGCGGAGGCAAGATTACGATGA